>JANOXC010000119.1:0-69197 GCA_031418215.1 Bacteroidota bacterium | reverse complement strand
GTATTTTCCTCTATAACAATTGTCCGAAATCCTGTTTGGAAAAATGATTTGACATTATATTCACATGATATTAAAATATCACCAAACAGTGCCCGTTTACATTTTTATCTTGGAAATACGCTTATGAAAGAAGAAAACCTTCTGGATTTATCAGCGCAAGAAAGGGAAAGTACAATAAAGGAAGGTATTCGTGAATTAAGGACAGCTATTACAATATATCCACCATTTACTGATGCCTGGAACATGATGGGCGTTGCGTATGAAGAACAAAAGAATTATGAAGAAGCAAGGAAATGTTATGAAACGGCCTTAATGTATAATGCTAATGATGCTGCTATTTATAATAATATTGGCACCTTATTATTTGATATTGGAAATTTGAACGAAGCAATTAAAGCATATAGAAGAGCAATTGAACTCAACCCAGGTTTTTCAACTGCTTATAAAAATTTGGGTAGTTCACTAGGCAGAATAAATCAATATGAAGAAGCAATTGTTGCCTTAAATAGTGCAATAAAATTAGATCCATCAAATTATAGTGCTTATCATGATCTTGGCATGGCATATCAATTAAGCGGAAATAATGCTAAAGCAGCCGAATGCTTTGCAATGGAAGAACAATTAAGAAGAAGTAGATAAAATAAGAGTAGTATAGATAATTCAAAATTCGACTTGTATCATTCTTTCCAATTCATCAACGCTAACATTACTGTATATTTTTCCATCAATAGCCATGGAAACATGCCCTGTTTCTTCCGAAACAATTATAGCTATCGCATCACTTTGTTCGGTAATGCCTAAAGCGGCTCTGTGACGCATTCCATAGTGGGCAGGCAGTTCAGAATTTTCAGTTACCGGTAAAACACAGCGCGCTGCTTTGATTTTATTATTTTCAATAATGACTGCACCGTCATGCATTGGACTGTTTTTAAAAAAAATACTTTCTAATAATCGCTTGGAAACATCTGCATCCATTAGGTCGCCCGTACTTTCATAAAATTTCATGTCCGTGGTACGGGCTATGACTATCAAAGCACCTGTTTTTGTTTTGGCCATTGATGAACAGGCTTTTACAATAGGAGCAATATTCAAAGAAGTTACTTCTTTTGGATTATAACTCCAACTGAATATTTTCTTGGGTATGATGTTTTTTCCAATAAGGCTATTGGATCCCAATAAGATTAAAAATCGACGCACTTCCTGTTGAAAGACAATTATAAGGGCCAGCACACCAACGCTCATTACTTGTCCGAGTATGGCACCTAGTAACTGCATCTCGAAGACCTTTACAAATAACCACCATAATATATAAATAGCTACAATGCCGATAAAAACATTCATAGCCGAAGTTCCTTTCAGCAATTCATAGATCTTGAATAGTAGGAAGGCAACTAGCAGGATGTCTAGAATATCAAGTAATCGAATACTCAGGAAGCCAATGCGAAATAATTCCATGTGACGAAGATAACAAATGCAGAATTAAGAATTAAGAATGCAGAATTATGATTTAGAGGTAAGAATCAAGAGCCAAGACATTAGATATTCGAATTCCATTCTAAACATGCTGTTCTTTAACAAGACTTGAGACGTAATTAAATGGCAATACAAACCTATATGGAAACAATGCTGCGTCACCTGCGCTTTCAACACCAATACGGGGGGTGATATTAATTATTTTTGAATTGATTACAATTCCCCTGTCTTCAATCCAAATTTGATTTTGAAACAATGATGTTCCGTTTAATCCAGTATGTAATCCCAGCGATTGTGCAACGGTTCCAGGACCACCTGAAAGGGTTTTATCTACTTTGTTTTTATTTCTTCTTTTCATCATCATTTGAATACCTTCCAAAGGATAGATTGCCCTTATTAAAATTGCATCAGGGATATTTTTATTATTGGTTACCACATTAAATAAATGATGAATACCATAGCATAGATAAATATAAGAAGTACCCGCTTCGCTATACATCACTTCTGTCCTCTCCGTACGTCTACCGTTATACGCATGACAAGCTTTGTCGAATACGCCATTATAGGCCTCGGTTTCTGTAATAATCCCGCTGGTATATATATTATTAATTTTTGTTACCAGCACTTTGCCGATTAAATCACATGCTATTTCAACAACATTTTCCCTATTATAAAAACTTTTTCGGAGTTTCATTTATTCCACGAGTGATAATTGGCCAAAGCTATTGGTTTGAATCAAATTATTATCAAGCATCCATTGCATAACTCTTGTGGCTTTTTGTTGATTAAAAACATCTGTTTTTCGACATAATTCATCAGGTGAAAGCAATTGGCCATTCAGTATTAATTTAATTTTATTGGCAATGGTGTTGAATTCATAATCGCTTAACTCCAGTTTATTGCGTTGCCTGCAATAGTCACAGGTGCCACAACGCTGCTCAGCACGCTCATCAAAATATTCGAGAAGCATGAGGCTTCGACAATGATTTTTATCAACGATGTATCGTTTTAATTTCTCTGCATTTAATTTAAAGCGTTGTTGACGATCCTGAATGAGCTCCTTCCGTAGCAAAAGGTCTTTTCCGTCGACACGAGGCTGCGTAAAAACAACTTGTGGCTGATCTGTTTTAGGTTGATAAGTAATAACATTTAACTGCTGAAGTTGTTTGAGTTGATTGATTAAGTCGTCAAGCGAGATGTTTGCTTTCTTAGCCAGATCAGATTCATGTATATCGATATAACGGTCGAAAATGCCTTCGCATGAACGAAGTATTGTTTTGATCACATGATCGAAATAAACATTTGCCACCTGGAAATTATAAAGCTCTTTGCTTTGGATTTCAAAGTGAATACGAGAAGGGAGATATACATTTTCGGTAAAGGAAAGATAATTTTCCAGTTCCAGAATTTTTAAACAATTTAATGTTTGTATAGGTTGTAACAGGTAAGCTGCAGAAAATTTTGTTATATCAAATGCATACGATTCTCCCATGCCTGACTGAAATGCAACTTGCAGATAATTGCATAAGGCATTATAAACACGTACAATTTCTTCCTTCTTCGGTACTGCGTTTTCAGCACGTTCTGTAAGTTCCAGCAAATCAGATTGATTATACAATGCTACCGCATATGCTAATTTGCCATCACGACCACCTCGACCTGCTTCCTGGTAATAGCTTTCGATATTGTCAGGTAGATCATAATGAACAACAATTCTAACATCTGGTTTGTCAATCCCCATTCCAAAAGCGTTGGTCGCCACAATCACTCTTGTTGTATTGTTCATCCAGTCATCTTGCCTGCTGTTTCTTACTTCACGTGGTAAACCTGCATGATAAAAAGAAGCATTGATTTTATTTTTATTCAACCAATCACTTATCTCTTGTGTTCTTCTTCTGTTACGTACATATACAATACCGCAACCTTGTACATTTCTAAATATTTTTTCCATACGCTGTAATTTGTTTTCGGCGTGTATGGCAGCATACGTCAGGTTGGTTCTTGCAAAGCTTGCAGTGAATATGTTTGGCTTTTCCAATTCCAGCTGACGAATAATATCCAGACGTACTTCAGCTGTTGCGGTTGCAGTTAATGCTATTACCGGAACTTTGGGAATATATTGCCTGATCTCGGCAATCTTTCGATAGGGTGGGCGAAAATCATGTCCCCATTGACTGATGCAATGCGCTTCATCAACAGCAAGCAAATTGATATTCATTTTTTTTATCCTTTCAATAAATAGATCGGAAGCCAATCGTTCAGGTGATACATATAAAAATTTATAGTTTCCGTAAACACAATTATCAAGTGCTATGTCAATTTCACGGTAAGTCATTCCAGAAACCAATGCCATGGCTTTAATATTCCTTTTCCTGAGATTCTCTACCTGGTCTTTCATCAAGGCAATCAATGGGGAAATCACAATGCAAATTCCCTCTTTGGTTAGCGCAGGGACCTGATAACAAACTGATTTTCCGCCACCGGTTGGCAGCAAAGCCAATGTATCAATCCCTTCCATAGCAGAATGTATAATGTCTTCCTGCAAAGGACGGAAAGCCGAATAGCCCCAATACTCCTTTAATATTTCCGACTGGATACTCATGAAAAGCTATACATAAATATTAACCATATTTAACTATTAACTTATTTTTACCTTTAGCACTAACCTTTTAGCAATAACGATTAACAAATAACAATTAACCAATTACTTTGCCTACCTTAGCAATGCAAATTTATTCAAAAGAAAGAATGAGGGGAAATTGGTATTTGACTGCTGTTTTTTTATTGATTGGACTTTCCTATTCTTCTGCACAGAGTCTGAAGAGTGATTCTATGTTTGTACCAGCAGCAGTTAAGCAATATCAGTTCAATCTTGAAAAACCTGTTGAAAGGATAGAAAATTTACGATATGATCAATCCGGTGAGCCTATCAGAGGAAGATTAAACATAGATGGAACAAGGGTTGTAATGGATAATTATAAAAAGGGGCAACGTGTTAAATTGGATGTAATATATCCTGATGGCACAAGGGAGGAAGTGAAAAAGAGTTCTTGCTTTATAGATCCTGTTCGTTTTGATTTGTGACTTTTTCGAGTATTGAGTATTGAGTATTGGGTATTGAGTATTGGGTATTGGGTATTGAGTATTGAGTATTGCGTATTGAGTATTGAGTATTGAGTATTGAGTATAAATACCAGGAGATAAAATTAAGTATTTAATAGCTTTGAAAACTAAATTAAAACCTTAGACTTTAAATCAAAAACTATAAACCTGAAACTTGTTTGTTTTTAGGAAATTTCACAGTGTAAGACAGTCGGACTTTTTTATTTTCATTGGGTTGTATTGCCAATCGCCATTCTGTTTTTCCTGTAACATCATTCAAAACACCATTTGAAAGTTCGGTTATTTTCACTTCAATTTCCTTATCCTGTGAAATCGGAACCTGATCCTGTATTACAATATTCAAAGCTTCTTTCTTCGTGTTTTTTACACTGATTTCATAAGTAAAAGAGCGCTCTTTAATGTTGCCGAATAGTTTTGAGCTGCTGAACTCCTTCAGTTTTTCACGTTTGACAATAATTTTTTTATCCCTGCCCAAAGAGAGGGTAAGCGTGTCACCAGTCTCTAAAGGATTGATGTAAGATTCCCCAACATAAGCTCCGTCAAAATATATATTGGCAGCACCGGGTGTAAGGCTTAGGTCTTCCCATCCTGCAATTCTTGCAGTTAAAAAAGCATCAACATCCAGTTTGGGAAGTGCTACGTATTCAAAAACAGCAGGGAGTGAAAATGATTGTATGTCAACCTGGTGTTCTTGCCCATCACTCATGATGGTATATGGTATTGCAACAGTGAATTCACTACTCAATTGACTTTGGCTTAACGTAACCTCAACTGATTTCATTTCGGGTGTAGCTGTTGACATTACTGCAGGAGCATCACCTTGTATTTGATAATTTTGTCTCATATCTCTTGTGCCTTTTAATAAAACTTGTGGAACATTAAAATTGAGATACCATGGATAAAGTTCGGGTTTTACACTTCCGGCTTGTGGGTTGGCAGTAGAAAGACGTAATTTGGTGTTTTCCCAATTCTCTCCTGTATTTTGTATGATTTTCGCCTTATATATAATTTGAACCGGACTGTTGACGTCTTTTGTCCTGATATCATAAAAGCTATACCAGGTAGCCTCTGTAGCAATTAAATATCCTAATTCGAATGTTGCATTTCCTTTTCCTTTTGCGTTTACTTCAATCACAATATTTCCTTCAGGTAAATTGTTTTTGTTATTACGATTGTTAAGTTCATTTTTAATTTTTTCAATTTGCTCACGCAATTTTTTTTCTTTCAGACTATTATTTAACATGTCATCTTTAATTTCAGTCAATTTAGCAGAAAAATAATCCATCATCGGCTCTAACTCATCAGCCAGCACGCCATTGTTGGCACCACCAATAGATTTATTAGCCAATAAAAGACTTTCTTTCTCTTTTAAAATAGCTGAAGTATTGAGTACTTGTTGGTATTTGTAATTAAGCGTATCCAGGTTGGATTCCAACATAGTAATTTCTTTCGGCTTATATTTGTCTTTCAGATAATTCTGTTTAAAGGAAACATTTAATATGGTTGCATCACCCATTCCTTTAACTGTTAAGGTCTGCGAATTGATATAGGGCGAAAGATTTTTAAATACCACTTCATTAAATCCCTCATTCAACTGTGTTTTAGCCGAACGACTGATGTAAGCTCCGTTTTGATATAGCTTCACCTCGGTTAAATCAGTTTTTTCAATAATAATTGGCTGCTGAGCAAATGTATTGCTAACTAAAAAAAGAAAAACAAAGGTGCTTTGTAATTTGAATATCATGAATATTTAATTTAGCATCAAATTTAATTGATTTTTAACAATTTTGGGGTTTCCAAAAATAGGAGGTTAATTTTTGGCTTTTTCCAAGAGTAGACAACTAAATGGCAAAACGTTTATTTAAAGTAAAAATTATCATTTCCTATGATCTTAATTTTTAGATTAAACTTTACTTTCTTTGCTCCTAAAGTTAATTGACTTATCCACATCACTCTTTCAGGTAAAAAAGTGTATTTAAAACAACTGAAGCTCTTTCATTTTAAAAACCATACTGAAGCGGAGTTTGCTTTCAGTGAAGAAATCAATTGCTTTACCGGCCCTAACGGCAGTGGAAAAACGAACGTGTTGGACGCTATTCATTATCTTTCACTTTCTAAAAGTTATTTCAGTAATACCGACAGCCTGAACATACAGGAAGGACAACATTACTTCACTATTCATGGCGTTTTTGATCTTGATGGTTATGAAGAAGCTATTTACTGTGGTTTGAAACAGGGTCAGAAGAAAATAGTAAAGCGCAATCAAAAAGAATATCAACGTATTGCCGATCACATCGGTTTGATCCCTATTGTAATGATTGCTCCGGGCGATCAGGAATTGATCAACGGCAGCAGCGAGGTACGACGTAAGTTTTTAGATAGCATAATTTGTCAGGTAAATAGAGATTACTTACAAAACCTGACTGCTTATCAGCGTGTATTGCAGCAACGGAATGCATTATTAAAACAATTGGCAGCCAGCCGTTCATCGGATACTGGTACTTTAGAGATTTTGGATGAACAATTAAACGCTTATGCTTCACCAATTTACCAGTCACGTAAATTATTTTTGGAAGAATTCAAGTTATTATTTAATCATTACTACCAAATAATAACGGATGGGCAGGAGGATGCATCAGTTCTTTATGAATCACAGTTAGAACAGGGCGATTTAATCAGTTTATTACATCGACACAGCCATCGTGACAAGTTACTGCAACACACCACTGCAGGAATTCATAAAGATGACCTTGAGTTTTTAATTGGAGGTAAATCAGTAAGGCGTTTTGGCTCACAGGGTCAGCAAAAATCTTTTGTGGTTTCACTGAAGTTAGCGCAGTTCGAATATATAAAGCAACTTACCCATAAAAGGCCGCTTCTTTTACTGGATGATATCTTTGAAAAGCTGGATGATATGCGAATGGAAAGATTGCTAGCCTTGGTAAGTGCTGAAACTTTTGGTCAACTCTTTGTAACTGACACCCATAAGGGCAGGGCAGAAGCTGTTTTTGGAAAATTAAATAAACAGGTAACTGCCTATCATTTTTAGGTCAGAATGCCTGTATTCATTGGGGTTCCGCGTTTTCTAAGGTCAGCACTAATCAGTAACTTAGCGCACTGGTTGTTAGAGACCCGATTTAGATCAATTTAGTTATGAGATTTTTATTGATGTTGCTTTTTTCCTGTGTTTTTTTTGTTGATGGATTTACCCAAACTCCAGTGCTGATTCGTGTAGTTAGAGGAGAACAACATGATACGTTGGGTTGCAATGTTGTATCAGAGGTTACGGCTTTGGTATATAAACAAGTGGTTAACGGAAAAGTTAAATTGTGGGACTCCCCTGATAAAGAAATTAAGATTACCGGCCTTTCACTTCTTGAAATTGAACGATCAAGCTATACTTCTTTTACCAATCAGGAAATTATATATGTATATGAGTATTGGACGGGGGTTGGTAAATCTTTAAAGTCTGAGACAAGTGGATTTTCTTTCTCTTCAAAGAGCAAGACTGGTGAAGAAGTCAGTTTTGGTTATGTTGATTTCAAAGATATTCAGGATTTGGTATTTAGTACTACTGTAAAAAGTAATGCAAATGGAAATTTCAATACCACACTTGCATATTATTTAAATGGGAAGAATTATACCTATCACATCATTCAATTCGGAGGAAATGTGATAGATAATGTGACCAAATCAGACCAAATTAAGAATGATGTTACGGCCGGCACAGGCCGCTTTCCAAACTCATCGGCTTCATTTGCTGAAATTCAACAGAAGATTGTTACCTGGATGCTGGACGTCAATGATAATTCCGACAGCCAGAAATTTATCAATTCCAGGCGTTTTGAAAATGCCGTCCAGGATTTTCTTTCTACTAACAAGGAAGTGTATTATAATCTTGGAGGAGATAAGATTGGCTCTCATATTTCTGAAAAACCAAAACTCTTGATTACAAAGATTGAAGTGAAGGAGATCTGGAAAAAAATTAATGATAAAGTAGAATATGACCCTGTGTCAGTAACGGTTTATGTGAATGATACCGCATTATCAGAGATATTGTATCGCGATATGGTAAAAATGGATATCGCTGTCGGATTAAAATCCTGGATTGATTTCATTAGGGAGAAACAGTTTTATTATATTGTTAAAAAGATCAATACCCAGGAAATAAGCCCGGCTCAGTCATTTATATACCTTAAAGCCTTGCAGACATACGATTGGCGCAGGCTAACTGAATTTGTGAAGTATTATTAATAGTGCCTTTTTATAAGAAGGTTTTGAAGGTAAAAAGAGGCATACAATATTTTTATTGATTGTTAGCAATATTTAAGCTTATATTTTACATTTGCGAGATGGATTTTCTAAATCCATTATCCTTATTAGTTATAAATTAAACGCATTAAATTTCTTGTTTTATGGTAGATAAAATAAAATTTGGAACCGATGGCTGGCGTGCTATCATCGCCAAAGATTTTACTGTTGCTAATGTAGCGCGTGTAGCAGAAGGCACTGCCAAATGGCTTTTACAAAACAGGGGCGAAAAACCTGCTGTTGTGCTGGGCCATGATTGCCGCTTTGCCGGTGAATTATTTTGCCATACAATAGCTCATGTTCTATGCAGTAAAGGAATCAGGGTAGAGCTGGCAAAAGGATTTGTTTCCACGCCAATGATTTCCCTGGGTGCTGTGAATTTGAAAACTGATCTGGGAATTATCATTACAGCTAGCCATAATCCCCCAGAATACAACGGTTTTAAACTGAAAGGATGGTATGGTGGTCCATTATTGCCGGCAATGGTGGAAGAAATTGAGAAACTAATTCCGGACCAATGTACTATCGATCTTAGTAATATTTCTTTAGAAGTTTTTGAGAAAAATAAGTTGTTGTCTTATACTGATCTGGAGACCATGTATACAGATCATGTAATTAAGAACTTTGATCTGGATGCTATTCGTAAATCCGGAATGGTATTGGCTTATGATGCTATGTATGGTTCAGGTCAAAATGTGATGAAAAGAATTCTGCCTGACTTAATTATGTTGCATAGCGATTATAACCCATCCTTTATGGGACAAGCACCAGAACCTATTCATAAGAATCTTACTGAGTTTTCAAATTTGATAAAGAATGCAGGAGGAAAGATCAGTTCCGGTTTAGTAACCGATGGTGATGCTGACCGTCTTGGATTTTATGACGCACAGGGAAATTTTGTAGATTCACATCATATTATTTTACTTTTAATTCACTATCTCTATAAGTACAAAGGTTTGCGCGGTAAGGTTTGTACTGCTTTTTCCACAACACCGAAAGTAGCCAAGTTGTGCAAGCATTATGGACTGGAAATTGAAACTGTGAAAATTGGATTTAAATATATTGCAGAGATAATGATTAAGGAAGATGTATTGCTTGGTGGTGAAGAGTCCGGCGGTATTGCCATCAAAGGACATATTCCAGAGCGTGATGGCATCTGGATGGGTCTCACACTTTGGGAGTTTATGGCCCGTAGTGGCAAGACATTAAATGATCTTATTGCTGAAGTATATGAAATTGTTGGTCAGTTTTCTTTTGAGCGAAATGATGTTCATCTGAAAGAAGAAGTAAAACAAAAGATATTGGCCAATTGTAAAAGTGGTCAATATAAAAGTTTTGGAAAGTATAAGGTAGATCATATAGAAGATCTTGATGGATATAAATACTTTTTTGAGAATGGTGACTGGATGATGATACGTGCTTCCGGTACAGAACCTGTTTTGCGGTTGTATGCAGAATCGAGTACCAAGGATTCAGCATTCGATATTTTGAATGATAGCAAGGCTACTTTATTGAATTGATCGTGTTTTCAATGTTCGATCCCTTTGGGATCGTAACTAATTACTTCATTTGTTGTTAGTGATATTTTACCCCTACTGGGTTAAGGGAAAAATTTTAATCAATTCGCTCATTTTTAGCTTACGGGACTAATTATTTTTTGCTACAGCTAAATGTCGGATTTTAATTGAACTTTTACATTTTGCATTTAGAATTTTACATTTTACATTCTGATATCGTTAGTTATCGGGATTACATTTGGAGTTTGTAATTTTACATGCTGACAATGAAAGCATCGTGACGTCATTATGTTATCATAACCCTTTCTCAAAGGGACCTATTCATTCCCAAAAACATTAAATTTGTAAAAGGCAACATTCAGTTATCAGAAATAATACGGATCGATTGGCAACTAATTATTTTATCATAAACATACAGCTACAGTAAGAATGATAAAATATTTTCTATTGTTTTTTCTATTGCTGGTAAACATACACTGCAGGGCCGGTGATGCCGACAGCATTTCCACTTTCAATCCACAACGAGCAAGGATTGCCGGAATAGGTTTGGGTGTAACCTATGCAGCCTCCATGACAGGCTTGTATAAATTGTGGTATGATGATTATCCTTCAACAACTTTTCACGCATTCGATGACAGTCATGAGTGGAAGGGAATGGATAAATTAGGTCATGTGGGTTCAGCTTATTATATCAGTCGCTGGTGTAATAATATTGTTTTATGGACTGGAACAAGCCAGAAAAAAAGTGCTTTGATTGGAACGGGTATCAGTTTTCTTTTTCTTTCCACTATTGAATTGTTTGATGCTTATTCAACAAACTGGGGATTTTCTTCTTCCGATATGGTTGCCAATACTGCCGGATGCGCACTCTTTCTAGGACAACAATTAGGATGGAAGGAGCAGCGCATAACAATGAAATTCTCCTATGTACCTTCTGAATTTGCAAAGTATCGTCCTGATGTATTGGGTGAAACATCACTTGAACGTTTGTTTAAGGATTATAATGGACAGACTTATTGGTTAAGTTTCAATATATATTCTTTTCTGAATAAAGATTCTCGTTTTCCAAAATGGCTCAATTTAGCAGGAGGCTATGGTACAAGTGGATTGGTAACGGCTTATGAGCAGGTATATGAAATTGATCAGGTTATTTTTCCGGAAGCTGAAAGAAAACGAGAATATTATATTTCTGCAGATATTGACCTCACCAAAATAAAATGGCATTCAAAAACAATGCGTGGCATTTCAGAGGTTATTGGTTTTGTTAAATTTCCGCTTCCTGCAGTAAAATGGTCTGAAAAACGTCATGCTGAATTTCAAATGTTCGGGTTTTGACAGTAAGGAGTCAAATCGTATTTTTTTGCCTCCTGAAGCTAATTTAACTTAATGATTGAAACTGTAGTAAAAGCAACCATATATACTGGTTTGATTTTGTTTGAAATGGTTTGAAATTGTTTAAGAAAGGTGAGGACATTTTTTAACTGCAATCCCGATTGCTATAGGAATCAACTGCCACTGCTGCTATTTTTTCTTTTTCGCCTTCTTCTCCGGGTCTTCGTGAAAATAATAACGGATGTCGAAAGTTAGATAATCACCTGTAAGCCCTGTTTGTACCTGGGCATAAGGTTCTTTTGCTTTAGGGTCGTTGATGTAACCAATGGTAGTGGTATAGGTATCGTTAAAAGAACGGTGATAACATGCGCCTAAATATATATATCCATTTTTTTTTGTTCGCCATTCCCATCCAAGGTTAGCTATTATGCCCAGATTAAAAACGCCGGTATTACTATTTCGAATACTCTGCTGAGCAAAATAATCATCAGATGTACTTACGTCAGAAGGAAACATATCAATTGACGGTCCAAGCGCTGCATTCATCCAGATATCTTCACTCAATTGAATAAAAATTAGTGCCTGGAGCGGTACTTCGTAACCAACAATTTTAAAATCTGATTTACGGGTAGAAGTTGAATCTGTGATTTTTAGTTGATAATTACGCTTTACATAGTTAATACCTGTTTCAAAAGAAAGTGACTTGGTTAAACCCCAGCGAAGCACACCACCGGCACTAAATCCTGATTGCTGTGCTAAATTGAAATTAATACCATTATCAGCAATATCTGTTGGTCCTGTTCGGAAATATTTGCTGGAGAAAATAGGTTTCATCACAAAACCAAATGTGGTAACATCCTTTTGTGCTTTTATCTCATTGGAAAAAAGAAATAAGATTAAGGTAATGAATTTAAAAGGAATGCGAACTTTCACTTATATACTTATTTAGCAGTAAACGTTAATAACTTAAATATATTGATTGGGCAATAAAAGAAACTGTCTCAAAAGTATCCTCTTGAGACAGTTTATGAATGAAGTGTTTTTACTAATTAAAGCAGATTCGGATAGAAGCTTCTCCTTTTTCAGTCCTCACCCTTGCAATATATATACCCGGCTCAATTCCTTTTCGGGCAATTCGGTAAGTTGAAGTTGCAATTCCGTCGTGATGGTTGATTATTCTTCCTGTAATGTCAAATAATTCAATGGAAACAATTTGGTTATCTCTTTGACGAAGTTCAATATTCATCCCATCATTGGAAGGGTTGGGCATTGCCACTATGCTGGCGGCTACCGCGGAATTGTCATTGATGCTTGTCAACAAGCCAAGACAATAAACAATACGTGGGTTTACATAGTTTTGAATGGTATCAATATGTGCCAACGCTTTTGCTTTACTCATATTTGGGTTGGTGAGTAATGCATCATTATATACACTGTCCCCCTCAGAAGGCGGATAACCTATCAACTGTGCCAAGTTCCTGGTAGCTTGTAAATCAAACCACTCCCATGGACCAGCCTGGGTAGGAGGATTCATATCGAATGGAAACAAACCATCTTGCCCTATATTTAGTTGATTAGCCCTTAACGTATAAGGATCGGTAAAACCTGCATTGATGAAACAATTGTTATTGCCTATTGCATTTGCTTTTGTGACAACAGTTTTGCTACCGCTTACATTTACTACAAAACCACCTGTAGTAGGCACAATTACAGGCCCATCGCCATAAGGAGCAAAGGGATCACCCATTACATGCAAAGATGTCATTGGTGCATCCCCTGGTTCAAGCCAGGAACTGTCAGCTAAAGCGCCACCAAGATTAATAACGAAATGAACTTTAGAACTAAATCCAACACTATTATTTGGATTATTGTAAATAGACACACCTCCGTAACCATCAAAATCACCTGAAACAGCAGGGTTGACATACGATTGACCCTGAACAAATCCATAAGCAACAACAGTAGAATCAGCCAGGAATTTCGGTAGATTTATTTCAGCTGTTTTATCGAGTGTTGCATAAGCAAGCGCAACATATCCGCCCGATCCTTGTCCGCATAAAACAATTTTACTACTATCAATTAAGTAAGGATTACCTGAAATAACAGATTTATTTAAAAATCGAACGCAGCATTTTACATCTTGAAGAGAGCGATAAACGGCGTTTAATAAAGTTCCGGTACGGATACCTTCATAGGTTGCAATTGGATTCCAGCCCACGCGATAGCTCATAGCCGCAACAACATAGCCTCTTTTTGCAAATTGACGGCACATTTCTACAGTGGCGCTGTCTGTTTTATTCCCTGTAGGTGTACCATTCACGATTGTTGGGAGAAAGCTTCCGGTATGCAAATAAACAATCAATGGTTTAATGCCCGGGTCAATGGATGCATTAGGAGCATAAAGATCCATGTATAAATCGGTAGCTACTGGTGCTCCGGTTAAAAAACTGAAATTATTAGCATACACAATGTTGGGCGTGTAAGTAATTTGGGCATCGGTAAAAATTTGTGTTAAATACCGTTGTGCATTGGCTGTAATACAGCTGGTAGCAGCAATGAAGATAAATATGAGTAGGCGTTTCATCATGATGTTATGGTTTTTAGTTCTGTAAAATTAATTAAATTGAAATAGGATTGTTTATTTATGGAGAATATTTGCAAGAACAATTTAGATACAAAAATATAAGAGAATCATTAATCAAGCGAGACAGCTACCTGAAAGTATGCCATTCGTCCAACTAATGGCCCACCATAAACTTCATAATGTTCATTATTTAAGAGGTTTTGAATGCCGAACTTAAAAGTGGTTTGCAATTGAGGGAATTTCTTATTGACCTGTAAATCTACCATATCGTAAGTTTCGATAGATCCGGTAAATTGAGGAGAACCTTCAAATAAGAATCCCTCGACCCATTTATAATTGATGCTGAATCCCCAATTCTTAATTTTCGAGGTAATAATATCGCGTCCGCTAAAACCAATATTGTATTTGTTTTTCGGAGTGTTATAGGCAGGGATGAGGGGGTCTTCCGCATCTTTATTCAATTGATTAAAGGAATAATTACCGGTAATGGCATAAAAATTCTTGAAAAAATAACTCAACCCAACGCTGACACCGGAAGTAGTGACCACCTCTTCAGAGTTAGTTGCCACACGATAGAAGTTATTGAACAATACTTTCTTTGTAGCTGGGAAAAATGGACCATTATAAATATTAATAATATCGAGGTTGGTGCCAATTTTATAGCCGATAAAGTCATGGTATTCGCTATAATAAGCATTGAGATCTAAATACAGATGATCAAAAACTGACGTTCGATAGCCCAATTCAATTGTTTTTACTTTTTCAGGCACAACGGGTTTTACATTAAAAAAACGTAACAAACTCACATCATTAATATTCAGATAATTCACAAAAGATTCAACAGTAACCAACGAGTCATAGCCATTTAAATTTCCAATAAGAATTGCCCGGCCAACGGGGTAATATAAATATTGATCGGAAAGTGTAGGGTTGCGTATGGCAGAGGAAAAAGTGACCCGTATTGTATGATTCTTATGAGGAGAATAAACGGCTGAAAGTGCAGGAGAAAATAGGTAAGGAAAATTTTCATTTTTATCAACTCTGGCCGTGGCATTTAATTTTAATTTATCCTTAAAAAACCGTTTTTCCAATCCAAGGTATGCTCCCCATTCATAGTTCGTAATCTTTTTATATTTTAAAGTGGAATCAACTCTTAATACACTATTGTCGGAATTATAAACGGTGTTGTATTCATAATAAGAGGTGTCACTGAAAATGGTGCCATGGGAATTTGGCTTGTACAGCCTTGCATTGGCACCAATCGTAATGTCCATCCAACCTGGAGTAAACTTATATTCACCGTGCCCGTGATATAATGCTGAACGATCAAAGAACAATGATCCTCCCTGCGAATATGACTCCTTGGTAGTAATTGCAGCAAAAGCGGAATCGAAACGTGCTGTTCCCGGTTCCAGATAAGCTTGGTGCCCCGGTGTAATATAATTACTAACGAAATTACTGGTTTGTTGGTGATAGGAGGTAAGCAATTCATTATATCCCCCTAAAAAAGTTCTAAGGCTGTCTAGATAAGGGTTGCCGAATCCTTGAAAAGCAACAGGATAACCGGGTAAGGCCTGTACTAACCTAACGATTGCAGTATCATAATAAGTTCTGTATTCCTTGGCCCATAGTAAATCATCTTTTGCAGCCCTTTGCAAAAGCAAGGCAGTAAAATATGCATCATAAGATTTACCCGCATCTTCATTGGTGGCATAAAAGCGGATAAAAAATTTATTGTTCTTTCGGTACTCAATCCTATTCTGAAAAAATTTAATGTCTTTTAAGCTGTACCTGTTATCACCCTGGTAAATGGTGGTGCCATAACCAAAATTAGAGCTATATATAATTTCATTGTCAGGTTTTACAAGGTAATGAACAGCTGCATTCAGTTTAATGTTTTGTGTATTGTAATCAACTAAGTCTTTCTCAGCATAACCTTTGCGGTAATATACCCCTAGTCCAGGACTGGTTTTTAAAGAAGCTGTTGCATCAGCACTTGCAAGGTATTCATCACCGTAAATATTTACAGCATCATAGCCACCTGGGTTTGACACGGTGCTGCGAGACTGAGGCGTAGGTGAAAGGTTATTGGCTTCCCAATCCCTTGCTTTCATGAAATAGGCATTTAATTTAAAACCAACTTTGTCAAGGCCTTCTTTATTTTTAATTATAGCAGAATAACGCATCGATGTCTCCAGCAGGTTCCTTGTACCGGTCTTGGCGGTTATTTCAAAACCCGGTTTAACAAACGGACTTCTTGTTGTCATACTGATAACACCGTTGAAAGCATTAGGTCCATAATAGGCAGAACTGGCACCGGCTACGATGTCGACTTTTAAAACATCAAGTTCAGAACTTCCTAAGAAATTACCCAAGGAAAAATTGAGACCTGGTGACTGATTGTCTACACCATCAATAATCTGCAATGAGCGTACAGGAGATGTACTGTTAAAACCTCTGGTATTGATAACTTTAAAACCAATGCTTGCCGAAGTAACATCAACTCCTTTTAATTGGCCCAGACCTTCATAAAAATTGGCTGCCGGCGTTTCCCTGATGGCAATGATGTCCATCGCTTCAACGGTTAGCGGTGATTCGCGTTGTTTGTCAGTGAGACGTGTATCAGATATGCTTATTTCCTTGAGCAATGTTTGCTGCTCGACCATTTTAACAATCAGCTTTTTTGTATCGCTTACAGTGATTTCCTGGGTGATATATCCAATATAGGAGCAAATTAGAATGACAGGTAGTGGTTGGTTAATATTAAGCGTAAAATCACCCGATACATTTGCAGAGGAGCCCGTGGCAGTACCTTTAATTGATATGGTTGCCCCAATTAATGGGTCATTGGTTTTTTTGTCAAGAATGCTTCCATTAATGATTTGTCCAAATGAAAAAAAGGTAATGAATTGGGATATCAATAAAAGGTTAAGTCTCTTCATTGGCCGGCTTGTCAACCCAAAAATAGTTTTTTTAGATTAACTTCCAACATTGAACAATGAGGGCAACTTTTTCTTGTTATTGATTTTGTTGATAAACCGGTTCAATCTGACAACGATTATATTCAATTTTTAATTTATTATTCCGTAGTTAACATAAATTTGCAACTATGAAACGGATCATTTTAGCAGCTTTATTGAGCATTTATTCAGTCTTTTCTTTCAGTCAGTCATTCCAGGTTTATAAAGGTGATACCATCAATAGAAAAGATAGTAAAGGAATGAAGCAAGGGAAATGGCAGAAATATTACCGTACTGATACGCTTTGCAGTGAAACGATTTTCAAAGATGATAAGCCTGTTGGCATTACACGCACTTGGTATGAATCAGGGAAATTAAAGGGGGAGGTTCGTTTTGAAGGCAAGGGAAAATTAGCGAAAGTCACTACCTATTTTGAAAGTGGAAAGATTTTAGCAAAAGGATTTTACAACAACCAATTAAAGGATAGTGTCTGGATTTATTATCAGGCAGCAACTGATTCAATCAGTACAATAGAACATTATAAAAATGGTGCTGCCGATGGGGTATGGAAAGTTTTTTATCAAAATGGAGTGCTGGCTCATGAGGTGAGCTATTCCAAAGGTGAAAAAGATGGCATTGTAAAAGAGTATAATGATGAAGGGAGACTCATTTTTGAAATCCAATATAAAAACGGAAAAGAGAATGGGCCATCAGTTTTATATTATCCTGAAGGCAAGTTACGTGAAAAAGGAATTTATAAAAACGGTGAACGCGATGGTAAATGGCAGCAGTTTGACGAGACCGGTGTTGTTGTAAAAGAAGTTATTTATAAAAATGGGGAGGAGGAGTTGTTGAAGTGATTAAGCGATGAGGTGATGAAGTGATTAAGCGATTAAGCGATTAAGCGATTAAGCGATGAAGCGATGAAGCGATGAAGTTGTAGGGAGTGTATTTGAAATATGTGCTGCTAAAAATAGCATTAACTTCTATTGTTATTTTTTAACATTTCAAAACAATTCAAACTAATACAAACTATTTTAAACCCTAAACTTTAATCACAAAACCTTAAACCCTTTTCTAACGCATCAGCAAAAAAGTACCCCGTTTAACAATTTCCTGAGAGGTGCCGTCAATAACACCGCTATATTTAAGAATATATATATATATATCTTCAATTGCGTCTTTACCTTTATAAGTACCATCCCATCCAACTGCAGCATCATCGCTTTCGAAAACCAAATTACCCCAGCGACTGAATATTTTAATGTTTGATTGAAAATCGAGGCAATCATAATTGAAGTTGAATTGTTCATTGTGATTGTCGCTGTTTGGGGTAAATGCACTTGGAAAGTATACATTACAGCTGCATTCATCAAATTCCAGGTAGATTGAATCAGCAGCAATACCACATTGATTACTTACCTGAACACCATAAGTCCTGGTTGAATAGGCTGTATATGTAGGTGCAGTGCTACCATCTTGCCAAAGATAATTTGATGAAGGAAAAGATGCATTCAGCAACCAACTTCCCCCACTACATAAAACGGTATCTTCTCCAAGATAAACATTGGGTTCATCAAGGGTGTGTAAGGTAAAAGCGGATGTCTTTGTGCAACTACCAATGCTAACAGTTGCTATATAGGTGCCATCTGTATCAATAAAACGGTAAGGGTCAGGATAGCCATCATTCCATTGAAAAGAAAAACCGGGAACGATATTGGTAACATCGAGAAAAACGGTGTTTCCACTGCAAATAGTTGAATCAGTTGTAGGAAAAATTAATGGTTCGGATATGATGTTGATTGTTTTTATTGCTGTATCCGGGAAGCCGCCTGCATACACAATGCATTGCACTGTTTTATTGCCCGAAGTAGTATATATATGTTGTGGATTTAAAACCGTTGAGTTATTTAATGCGCCACTCGGAAGATCTCCAAAATTCCAGAAAACAGAATCCGGCCCGCTAAAAATCAATGTAAATTGTGTTGGGCTGTTTTGGCAAGTGTCATCATATTGAAAATCAGCAATTACTGATGTGCCAACCAATCGAATAGTTGAAATGGATTGATCTTCAATTGATAATGGATTTTTAGCATTGCTAAATGTACCCGATGCATCAGATGACAAGGAAAATAATAGACAAACTGTCAAGAGGAGTATCCGGATTCTCACCCTGCGAAATTGCGAATAAATAAAGCATTGAACAAGTGATTATATTTGCCTTCCATTTAAAATCTACACAATGAAAGTACTCAAGTTTATCATCGCAGCAGCAGTAATGATTTTTACCGGCACAACCTCATTTTCTCAGCCTGCAAAACCACCTCTTGCTAGGGATTATCAATACATTACCATTCCGGGCGATCCTTTGAAAGCCAGAATTTATGAATTGAAGAACGGTCTGAAGGTTTATCTTTCTGTATATAAAGATGAGCCTCGCTTTCAATCGATGATTGGCGTTAAGGCTGGAAGTAAGACAGATCCGGCTGATGCAACAGGCTTGGCGCATTACCTTGAGCATATGCTTTTTAAAGGAACAGATCAATATGGAACAAAGGATTTTACTAAAGAAAAGGTATATCTCGATTCCATTTACAATTTATACGATGCTTACGGTAAGATTACAGATAGTTTGCAAAGAGTTGCTGCCTACCGCCAGATAGATGCAGTTTCAGGCTTGGCATCTCAATTTGCCATTCCGAATGAATTTGATAAAATGATGACGGCTATGGGAGTTGAAGGAACGAATGCTTTTACCTCAGTTGAGCAAACTGTTTATGTTAATGATGTTCCTTCAAATTATATGGTGCCATTTCTTTCGGTTTCCGCTGAACGATTTCGTAAACCGGTGATGCGTGGTTTTCATACTGAGTTGGAGGCGGTTTATGAGGAAAAAAACAGGGCTTTGGATAATGATGGCCGTAAGATTTATGAGACTTCAAACGCATCACTTTTTCAATCACATCCTTATGGTACGCAAACAACTATCGGAACAGTGGAGCATTTGAAAAATCCATCATTGAAAAAAATCCAGGAGTATTTTAATACCTATTATGTACCCAATAACATGGTGATTTCATTTTCCGGAGATTTTAATCCGGATGAAATGATTAAGGTAATTGACGAAAAGTTTGGTGGGATGCCGCGTAAAGAAATTCCTGCATTTACATTTACGCCTGAGAAACCAATCACAGCACCCATCATTAAGAATGTTTATGGTCCGGATGCAGAAAGTGTAACCATAAATTATCGTTTCAATGGCGCATCAAGTAACGATGCTGATATGATGACCATGGTGGATATGATACTAAGCAACGGACAAGCCGGATTACTTGATTTAAATCTTAATCAGGCACAAAAAGTTTTAACATCAGGTTCTTCTACAAATACTATGAAAGATTATAGTGTGCATTCATTGTCGGGACGGGCTCGCGATGGACAAAATTTAGAAGAGGTGCGCGATCTGTTGCTTGGTCAATTGGAAGAAATGAAAAAAGGAAATTTCCCCAACTGGATTTTAATAGCTGTCATCAACCAGTTAAAACTGGAGCAGTCCAAGAGTTTCGAATCAAATTCGGGACGGTCTTCCTTTATGATGGAATCAGAGGTGTCAGGCGTACCCTATGCAGATGCAGTGAACCAGCTTGATCGCATGTCGAAAATCACAAAGCAACAAATCATTGATTTCGTAAAGGCAAATTACAACAATAATTACGTGATTGTATATAAACGTACCGGTGAAGATAAAAGCGTTGTAAAAGTTGCGAAGCCGCAAATTACGCCTATCGCTGTGAACCGTGATGATCAGTCACCCTTTTTAAAAAGCATTGTTACAGCGAAAGTGAATCCCGTTCAACCTGAATTTGTAGATTTTGATAAAGCAATTCAAAAATTCAAATTAACAAGTGGCATAGAAGTGAGTTATGTTCAGAATAAAGAGAATAACCTGTTCGACCTATATTATATATTGGACATGGGTACCAATCACAATAAAAAATTGGGTTTGGCTATTGATTATCTGGAGTACCTTGGTTCAACAACATTGACAGCAGCTCAGCTAAAACAGGAGTTTTACAAGTTAGGATGCGATTATACCGTTTCTCGTTCTGAAGATCAGTGCTATATTTCGCTATCAGGTTTAAAGGAAAATTTTGCTTCTGCATTATTATTATTTGAAGAATTTATTACCAACCCGAAGCCCGATGAAGAAGCGCTGGAAAATTATATCGATGATGTATTGAAAAGACGTAGCGATGCCAAATTAAATAAACGCGCCATACTTGGATTGATGCAGCAGTATGCGAAATATGGAGCAAAAAATCCCAGTACCAATTTGCTTTCTGAGCAGGAGTTAAGAGCTATTCGTGCGGTAGAACTTACTAATATTATTAAAAACCTGACAGGTTTTGATCATCGTATCAGTTATTACGGTCCTGAGAAAGTGGAATTACTAACAACACTATTGAACAAATATCACAAAGTGCCAAAAGGATTCCAGGCTATTATGCCACCGGTAAAATTTGAAGAAATGAAGAGTGATGTAAACCGTTTGTTTGTATTCAATTACGATATGAAACAAGCGGAGATCATTATGATGTCAAAGGGAGATTTATTTAATAAAGACCTAAGCCCCAAAGTTGCTTTATATAATGAATATTTCGGAGGCAGTATGTCAAGTCTGGTGTTTCAGACCTTGCGGGAAAGCAAAGCACTGGCGTATTCAGTGAGCTCTACCATTCGCGAACCACTTGATCGATATAAGTCCTATTTCAACTTTGCATACATTGGTTCACAGGCTGATAAACTTCCGGAAGCGATGGCCGGCATGACTGAACTACTAAATGATATGCCATTGACAGAATCAGGGTTTAATCAGGCAAAGGATGCATTGTTAAAATCCATACAAACAGAAAGAATCACTAAAGGCGATGTATTATTTGTGCGTGACAGTTATAAAAAGTTAGGTTATGATTATGACAGAAGAAAAGACATTTACAAAAATGCGCAATCATTAACTTTAAGCGACATAAGCAAATTCCAAGAACAATATATTAAGAATAAAAGTTACACCATCATGGTGCTTGGAAAGAAAGAAAGACTGGATTTCAAATCACTGGAGAAGTATGGTGAAGTGAATGAAATGGGGTTGGAGAATATTTTTGGGTATTAGAATGAGGGTTGAATGGTATAAAATAGTTTAAGTGGTTTGATTGAATAAAATTCAAACTGCCAGTTGTAACCATCTTCAATTCTAAACAAGCTTCACCCCGGTGAAGAATCTCTGAACCTTGTTGTTGTCAAATTTGTTGATTTTAAAGATGTAATATTCTTGAAGTAAATACTCTAGATGCTTCGTTCCTCAGCATGACAAAGTAGGGTAATTTAACTGCTGAAACAACTTTTGGATTCAGTTTACATTTGCCAATCATTAATGCCCGGCACCAAGTGCTCTCATAAACCGAAAATGCGAATTAATTGCAGCACCCATCGTTGGGAAGTGAACGTATTTAATATGGTATTGCTCACAACTTTCCTGAACAAATTTACTGATGGCCGGGTAGTGCACATGGCTGATTCGTGGGAAAAGATGATGTTCAATCTGGAAATTTAAGCCACCCACCAGCCAGGAGATAAACTTATTGTTCATGGCAAAATTGGCTGTAGACCGCACTTGGTGAACAGCCCATTCTACTTCAATCGTTTTTGATTTTTCAGCGTCTTCAAAATGAGTGTCTTCAACAACATGTGCCAATTGGAATACCATTGCCAAAGTAAGACCCATAACCAAATGCATGGCAGTAAAACCAATGAGCCATGGAGTAAATCCCAATAAATAAATGGGCAGTGCAACATAAAAACACACATACAATATTTTACTGCCCCAGAAAATAAAATGCTCCTTTCTGCTTATTTTACTAATTGGCGTAGTATATATTTTCTGACCGAAGTATTTAACGAAATCCATCACAAAAGCCCAAAGGAAGGAGGAGAGTGCATACACCAGCACACTATAAATATGTTGGTAGCGGTGTATTTTTACATAAGGCTGAGAGTGGCATTGACGGATAACAGGAAACTTGGCAATGTCATCATCCATGCCATCGACATTGGGGTAGGTGTGATGAACGATGTTGTGTTTTATTTTCCAAAGAAAGGCGTTTCCCCCTAGGCAATTCAATGTCAATCCAAGTATATTATTAAGCCACTTTTTAGAAGAGTAGCTCCCATGGCAAGCATCATGCATTACATTAAAACCAATACTGGCCATCACAAAACCTAGCAACCCGCAAAGTAAAATGGCAATTACAGGAGGCAGCGATATGAAGAGTACAGAAAAATAAATGATAATAGCTGCAGGAATCAACGTTAACGTTTTACTGTATAGTTTCCAATTGCCATAGGTGGAAATTTTGTTTTGTATGAAATACTCATCCACACGTTTTTTTACAGTATCATAAAATGCACTGTTTTGATGAAGGAATTTTACACTTGACATTGCTGCTGATTTATTTAATAAGGTGAAGATAAGAATCTGTTCTCAATGTGGCGTGAACGCTAAAGTAAAAAACTTGAAAATACCAACCGTTAATAGTGAAGAAGTATTAGTTGTTGATTCAGATTTTTTAAGAAAAAGGTTAAGCCAGTTTGGGAATAAAAATCATGCAACCAATAAGTAAGGCAATAATTGCTGCGACCAGCACTGCGCCGGCTGAAAGGTCCTTCACTTTACCAATTTTCTCATGCTGCCCCGGACTTACAACATCGGCTAAATATTCTATTGCTGAATTTAGCAGCTCTGTAATAAATACCATTCCAATTGCTAAAATGATCCAAAGCCATTCACCCTTTTCAATTTTTAAAAACCAACCAAGAAAAATCGCTACTACAGCGGCTATTGTATGGATGTGTGCATTATGCTCCGACTTGAATAAAACGACCAATCCATTAACAGCATATTTAAAACTCAGCAACCTTTGCTTCATACTAAAAGAGCTTTGCATTTCAGTTTTAGGCATTATTATATTAAACAGTTTATAATTAGAAAGCCAGTAACCGAATAAGAGTTGTTAAGCACTACAGATAGTTGAACGAGTTAATATATAACCCTGAATGAATTAAATATAAATCTTATCAAATAACTCCTTATTTCGATCTGAAATTACTCTGCGCTTCAAACTTAATTTCGGGGTTAGCTCGCCGGCATCAACTGTCCATTCAGTTGGGAGCAACTCAAATTTCTTTATCGTTTCAAAATTTCCCAGCGACTTGTTTATTTGTTCAATTTCCTCTTTGATTTTTTCACGAACTACTTTGTTCTGAATAATATCTTCATTGGAATTAAATTTCATTCCTTTTTTCTCAGCCCAGTCTTTTACAAAAACGAATGCAGGAACAATAAAGGCTGCAGCATATTTCTGATTTTCACCTATTACCATAGCCTGCTCAACAAAACGTGATTCCTTGAGTTTATTTTCCAGCATCTGTGGAATAATATATTTTCCTCCTGAGGTTTTAAAAATCTCTTTCTTGCGATCTGTAATTTTCAGGTAAAAGTTTTCTTCCATTTCACCAATGTCTCCTGTATGAAACCAGCCATCTTTATCAATAACTTCAGCAGTTAATTCAGGATGTTTATAATATCCTAGCATGACATTGGGTCCTTTGCAAAGCACTTCGCCATCTTCAGCGATTTTGACTGTTACTTTATCTAATGGTTTGCCAACGGTGCCAAAACGAAGTCCGCCCGGCTCTAATGTATTCACGGTAATTACCGGACTTGTTTCTGTAAGTCCATATCCTTCCAACAAAGGAATGCCTGCTGCCCAAAACACCCTTGCCAAACGTGGTTGTAATGCAGCACCGCCGCTGATGGCAACCTGCACATTGCCGCCCAGCGCTTCCTGCCATTTGACGAAGACCAGTTTTCGTGCTATATATAATTGCAGTCCATACCACCAGCCATTCGCACCGTTGATTTCATACCTTAATCCAAGATTTAGCGCCCATAAAAAAAGTTTACTTTTAATACCCGACAATTCACTGCCTTTGGCTACAATCCTATCATATACCCGCTCAAACAAACGTGGCACACAGCCGAAAATATGAGGTTGCACTTCTTTGAGATTGTCGGATACCTTTTCAATACTCTCCGCATAATAAATGGAAACACCTTTAAACATATATAAATAGGTTAGAACCCTTTCATATACATGATTAAGCGGTAAAAAACTTAATGCCTTTCCATTTACACCAACAGGGCATAATTTCCAGGCAGCATAAAGTTGACTTACAATATTGTTATGAGATAACATTACTCCTTTTGGAACACCTGTTGTTCCAGAAGTATAGAGCAAAGTAGCCAGATCATCGGCATCAATCGAGTTTTTTATTGTTTCAAGTTCGTTCTGCTGCTGATTCTTTCTTCCTTCATCAAGAATTGCTGTCCAATGCGGTTTGCCCGGAATATCATTAAAAGTAAAAGCACCTTTAAGGGTTATTCCTTCTATGGCTGTTTGTATTTTGTCCCACAGCTCAATACTTGACACCACAATCAATTTTACATCTGCATCGTGCAATATATATTTTAAGTCGATATCGCTGATAGTTGGATAAATAGGAACATGTACACAGCCAATCTGCAACATGCCTAGATCGAGAAAGTTCCATTCAGGCCGGTTATTACTTAAAGTGACGATCTTATCACCCTTTTTCAGGCCCATAGCCATCAGGCCATAACTCACCAACGCAACGTTTTCGGCAAAGGTGTCAATACTATAAGTCTGCCATGCACCGTTCTCCTTACTGGCTAAAGCATCCTTCTTTCCGGGGAATGCTTCGAGATAATTTGCTATTAGATCAAACAAGCGCTTAACTTCCATGATTTTTCTTATAGTTGATTGATGACCTTTTTCCAGTTGATAAAACTAAAATAAAATTATTTAAAGGGACGCCTTCAATAGTATAAAAAGAAAGAGATTTACACTATCAATGTTAAAAACGGACATAGCACGTGCAAAATGAATTGACAAGGTTATTAAACATCAGGTTCCCTGTAATAATGGCACCCATGTTTTTGGTTTCCAATGAGGAAATGATGATTGCCGGGATTCAATCCGGGATCATGAGCACTTTTCCAACGTTAAATTACCGAAAAGAAGGAGCGCTGGAAGACATCATTGATAATCTTCACCTGTCCATGCTGTCCCAGCAGGGGAAGCCTGGCAACTTTGGAGTTAACATTATTGTTCAGCAAACGAATCCGCTTTATAAAAAACACCTTGAAATTTGCATATCACGAAAGGTGCCTTTTTTCATTACCAGCCTTGGCAATCCTTCAGAAGTAATCGAAAAGGCACATGCTTACGGTGCAAAAGTGTTTTGTGATGTCACCAATCTGGTTCATGCTAAGAAAGCAGCTTCATTAGGATGTGATGGTTTTATTGCTGTAGGTTTGGGAGCAGGCGGACATGCAGGGCCTCATCCAAATTATATATTGATCCCTTCGTTGAAAAAGCATTTTCCGAATATTCCTGTGGTTGCTGCCGGTGGCGTGGCCACAGGGGAAGCAATGCTATCCATGCTGGCTTGTGGTGCTCAGGGTGTAAGTATAGGAACCCGTTTTATCGCAACTATTGAAGCGAAGGTAAGTGAGGAATATAAACAGTCAGTAGTGGATTCAGGCATGGAAGATATTGTAATGACTGAAAGACTTTCAGGAACGCCATGCTCAGTTATTAATACACCTTATGCGCAAAAAATTGGGCTTCACCAAAACTGGCTCGAGCGATGGATGAATAGAAATTCATTCACAAAAAAATATTTTAAAATGCTGGTACAAGTGAGAGGCCTTCAAAAATTGGAAAGGGCTGTTAAGCCGGGCAATTATCAGACATTATGGTGTGCAGGGCAGAGCGTTGAAATGATTGATGATATCGCGAGCTGTAAAGAAATTGTTGACAGGATGGAACAAGAACTTTTAAAGGCTTATGAAAAACTGTCGAATGTCATTAAGTGACTTATTGATTAAGTGTGATTTATTTTCCAATGAATAATAATTTTTATTTACAATGATGATTGCAAAATTGATTGATAATGCACAGAAATCTGTTGTTCATCGCTGGTTGCTTAACCTACTATTGCAACGAAAAATTCCGTTTAACAACCCGCATCATATTAAAATTGTAAGCGTAGAAGATGACGCTATTACAATGATTTTGCCCTTCATAAGAAGCAATAAAAATCACATCAATAGTATACATGCATGCGCCTTGGCCACCTTATGTGAATATATTTCAGGCATAACTCTTGCTAGGACGATTGACACATCAAAATACCGTTTCATATTGCAGCAATTGAATATTGTTTATAAATACCAGGCTAAGCAGGATGTGTTTGCCAGGTTTCAATTGCCTGCAAAATGGATTTCAGATGAAATAATTATCCCATTGCAATCTGCAGGCTCCTTGGTAAAGGAATTAAATATCGAGGTTTTTGATGGGAAAAACAATCTCATCTGTATAGGCTTTCCAATTTGGCAAATAAAAACATGGGATGCCGTTAAAACTAAAATTTAAACCAATCCGTTAAATTCGCAAAATTAAAATCAATGTTATGAAACAAACTAAAATAATATTACTTGTAATTTTCTTAAGCTTAGGATATATTTCTTCGGCGCAGATAAAACAAACAACAGAAGCGGAGTACAAGATTGGAAGTATTGGATATAGAATGTTATTGACAATGAAGGTGGATCTGAAAGGAGGATACTCTGTTTCGGATCTGGCGACTTATGAATATGGTGAACGGAAAGCTGAGTTCAAAGGATTATTCAGGGTTGGAGAAACAAGTCCTTGTGCAGTGATATTGGTTTATCAAAAAGTAAGAAGTGCTCCTGAATACTATTGCATTCCAACGCCTGATGCCCCTGAAGCTTTATGGGATCAATTTCGTGCAACACTAAACGGTGAAACGGATAATAAGCAGGAGCAATTGCATTTTTTCTGCTTTGCGTTGGCTAAAGCCATGATGTTTTTTAGTGGGAAATAGACAAGATCTGGGAGCAAAATTTTTAAAATCAAACTTTGCTTTTATACAAACTATATAAATATATGCTTGAAAACCAGCTAATTCGTTAAAATTATTTAGTTGATAGTTGAATTTCATTCACACTTAATTCATACTTGAAAATAGCAATTAACATAACTTTGAAAACAATAAATAATTTAATAAGTAGAAGGATTATGAAAAAAATTGTAGTCGCTTGTATATCGCTGTTTTACTTTGCTAATTTAGTTAAGGCTGATACTATTAATGGTATTTTGTTTCGTCATATTACCTTTCAGGAAGCACTGAGTTTGGCTAAGAAAGAAAATAAAATGGTTTTCCTTCATGGTTTTGCAGATTGGTGCGGACATTGTAAAACAATGGCTGAAACTGTGTATCTTGATTCTGCTTTAGGCGTTTTTTACAATGCTAACTTTGTTTGCATTAAGCTAGATATGGAAAAAGAAGGAAAGGAACTTGCAAGAAGTTATCGTATTACCAAGTATCCAGGATTGCTTTTTTTAGATGCATCCGGAAACATTGTACACCGTACAACCGGTGAACAAAAAATCCCTGAAATGCTTCAGCTTGGTAAAGATGCCATGAATCCTGAAAAACAATATAGGACATTTGAAAAGAAATTTAATGATGGTACTGCTACGACAGATCAAATCCGCACTTATTTTATAATGAGAGAGCGAGCAGGTATTAGCAGTCAGAAGGAGTTAAGTGATTACTTTTCAAAAGTCCCGGTTGAAGACCTTACCAAAAATGATAACTGGCGTTTAATATGGGATGTTTTGTTGGACCCTTTGCAACCTGTAATGAAAACTTTTATTGCGAATAAGCCGGCTTTCGAAAAAAAGTTTACTGCTGATAGTGTAAACATGAAAATGATGGCCATTTATAATTCATCAATGATGAAGGCAACTCAACAATTGGATAGTGTAAAATTTGCATTATTGAAAAAAAATCTTTTAAATAGTGGTTTGGACATTAATCAAAAGATTTTAGCATATGTTGAATTAAATGTTCTTAGGCTCAAAGGAAATTATACAGAGTATGCTAAAGCCGCACCATCCTTTATTGAAAAGTATTGCATGGATGACGCCCGTAAATTGAGTGAAGTAGCCAAAGAAGTGTGCGACAGATCCTACGATACTTTATTACTTGCCAATGCAGAAGTTTGGGCTAAACAATCAGTAGTCCTTTTGGATATATATAAACATAATTACAATCTTGCATTTATTCAACAAAAGATGGGTAAAAAGGCCGAAGCAAAAAAGGTAGCAGAGCATGCTTTGGAACTAGGTCAGAAATCCGGAGTCGACTTCAAGCCTACGCTATTATTAATTGAGAAAATAGATGAACTTCCATAGCCTTACATTTTATTTCCTAATAAACTTTTTCTCCATTGACATAGGTTTGTAATACTTTTACAGAATAAATATTTTCGGGATTGCATTTCATAATATCATTTTCAAGTACGACAAAATCAGCAAACTTGCTTTTTTCAAGACTGCCTTTTTCTAATTCCTCAAAATTGGCATAAGCGGCCCAAATCGTCATAGCTTTCAGCGCTTCTTCTCTTGTGAGACGATTCTCTATCTGAAATCCTTCTGGTGGAAAATTGTTTTTATCTTTTCTTACAACTGCTGCATAAAAACCATAGAGCGGATTAATGTCTTCTACCGGGAAATCGCTACCAGTTGCAATCATATTATTTTGTCCCAGCAGCTTTTTGTATGCATATGCGCTTTTGATCCGAATGGGTCCAAGTCTTTCATCAGCCCAATTCATATCACTGGTGGCATGTGTTGGCTGAACCGATGGAATAACTTCGTACTCTTTAAACAATTTGAAATCTTCAGGAGCAACAACCTGTGCATGTTCAATCCTCCATCGTTGATTTTTTTTCCCTTTAAGTGCTACATGATAATAATGCAGCATTAAACGATTGGCAGAATCGCCGATGCAATGTGTATTGAATTGAAAGTCATGGGCTGCAATTTCCTTAGCCGCAATAAGGAGAGAGTCCGTATTTTGTAACAAAAATCCATTATGATTGGGCTGATCACTATAAGATTGTAAAAGTGCTGCTCCCCGAGAACCTAAAGCACCATCTGCATATATTTTAAAGGAACAAGCATTAAGTCTTTCTGTTTTGATTTTGCCGTGCTTAAAGAAGTAATCAGCATTTTTTGAATTGTACATGATCATTGCATAAATACGCATCTTCAATAATCCTTCTTTTTGAAAGTCCTGTATTAGGTTAATCTCTTTTAGCTCCAATCCTGCATCATCAACCGTTGTTAAACCTACGGCAAAACAATTTTGTTGAGCATTTAACAAAGCCTCTTGCTGGGTTGCAAGGGTTGGCTCAGGTATTTTATTTTTAACAATATCAACAGCATTGTCAATTAGTAATCCGGTAGGTTTTCCATTCTTGAGAACAACTTCGCCGCCATTAACTTTTGTATTGGCAGTGATGCCTGCTATATCAAGTGCTTTCTGATTCACTAAAGCGGCATGGCCATCAATGCGCATCAGGAAAACCGGAACATCAGGAAACAATTCATCGAGTTTTGTTTTAACAGGATAAGATTGATCCACCCAGTCATTTTGATCCCAACCACGGGCAAAAAGCCAACCCATGAATCGGTTATTTTTATTTACAACAAGCGAATCAATAATTTCTTCAAATGATTTTGTGCCGTAAAGTACTATTTTTTTTAGATCAATTCCATAATGAAAAAAATGACAGTGTGCGTCAATAAATCCGGGAAATACAAACTTTCCTTGGAGGTCAATTTTATTATTGCAGGAAAACTTTTCCATTTCCATATTGCTTCCAACAGCCAGAATTTTACCATCCTTGATTGCAAAGGCTTCTGCTTTACTGAAAGCGCTGTCAACGGTATATATATGTCCATTATAAAAAATACTATCAGCTTCCTGTTTTTGCCGACAAGAGGTGAATAATAGAAATATATATATAACTTGATGTATTTTCATTCAATTTACAATTGGCAAAATTAATTTGTATCGTCAGTGGCAATGAACAGATTTCAATATTTAATATTTAATATTCAATATTCAATATTATTACCAACTACGATAAGTTTCTCCTTAACTCTTCACTTCCTTTCTAATAAGATGCGATGTGTTTGCTTGAGCCAATGGCGTAATTGTAATATCATTCAATACAACATTAGCCGGTCTGCTGGCGGCAAAATAAGCCACTTCAGCGATGTCTTCTGCATGCAAAGGTTCATAGCCCTGATAAACGCTTTTCGCTCTCTCAGCATCACCTTTGAAACGCGCAATCGAAAATTCTGTTTCTGCTGCACCCGGATTGATGGCAGTCACTTTAATGCCATAAGGCAAAAGATCAATACGCATTGATTTGGAGATTGCGTCAACGGCATGCTTAGTTGCGCAATAGACATTTCCTTTTGCATAAGCTTCTTTTCCGGCAATGGAACTGATATTGATAATATGCCCCTGTTTTTGTTCTACCATCCAAGGCATTATGACTCTTGAAACATACAACAACCCTTTAATATTAGTGTCGATCATGGTGTCCCAATCTTCGATATCTCCATCTTGAAAAGTAGAAAGCCCCTGTGCAAGTCCGGCATTGTTGACCAAGACATCAATTTTTTTCCAATCATGAGGTAATGAATTAAGCGCATTGTTTACAGCTTTTTTATCTCGAACATCAAATGGTAGTGTAAAAACCTTCGTTTCAAAGGTTTGCTTAATTTCATCTTCTAAAGCAGCCAGCTTTTCTGTTCTTCTTCCGGTGATAATGACACTGAACCCGTGCTGCGCAAATTTTAATGCAATGGCTTTTCCAAATCCGGATGTTGCACCGGTAACTAAAACGATTTTCATTTAAGTTTAAAGGTTTAAGGTTTAAAGTTTCTGGTTTTTAGTTTGACAGTTAAGTGGTTTGAAATTATTTTTTTAAACTGGAATTGGCAATTTCAACTACCACTTTGTTGAATATTTAACTTGCTGTTTTTGTAACTATATAAGAAATAAATTAGCAGACCAATAATTAACCATATGGTAAATCCAATCCAGTTTTTTAATTCAATCTGCGCCATCATATATAGGCAACTGACTACTCCTAAAACAGGGATGACGGATAATTTATTTAATATTGAAAGTACAGTAAGCACCAAGCAAACGATAATAAATATCCACATAGGAATTTTGTATTTAAATAGTTGCCATCCTTTGCTGGTTAATTTATCAGGATCGATTTTGGCCTTGTATACAAATGATGAAAACTGATCGGCTTGCATGGAGGTGATGTAAGCTTCTACATCGTTGCCTGCCTCAAGCAGACCTTCCTTATCATTTGAAATTATATATAATTTTAACTGATCAATTTCATTTTTATCCATTATGGATACCAGTTTACTGCTGTTAATCGGAACTGGTTTATTCAAAATAAAATCGGTTACCGAGGTACGCTGAAAATTAAATAGATAAAGCAAAATTGTTATTGAAAGGAGCGGAATAAAAATAGCACCATTGAAATAAGGAGTGCGAAATTTTCCGCGAGGCAAGTCTTTTTTATTTTGTAGCATGAGTACGCCACCGCATACAAGTACAAAGGCGAATAAAGTTCCAATACTGCATAAGTCAGTAACAATAGTTAAATTTAAAAACAGAGCCGGTACAGCAACAACAAATCCTGTTACAATTGTAGCAAAGGATGGAGTGTGAAATTTAGGATGAACTTTTGCAAATTGTTTAGGTAATAGACCATCACGGCTCATACTCATCCAGATGCGCGGTTGTCCCAACTGGAAAACTAATAATACACTGGCCATCGCAAAGATTGCACTAACTGCAATGATGCCGCTCATCCAGGTTAGATTTAATTTGTGGAATACAAATGCCAGCGGGTCGCCAACGGCTAGTAAATTGTACTTAACCATTCCGGTAAGCACCAGCGCAATAACGATATATAAAAAGGTGCATATAATGATGGCCCACATCATACCACGAGGCAGATCGCGTTGAGGGTTTTTACATTCCTCAGCTGTAGTGGAAATAGCATCAAATCCGATGTAAGCGAAGAACACGGCGGAAACTCCTTTCAGTACACCTGAAATTCCATTGGGTAAAAATGGATTCCAATTGGAAGTGTCTACATAAAAAACACCAACGGCAATCACCAATAGTACTATTGACAATTTTACAATCACCATTACATTGGTTGCATTTTTTGATTCTTTAATTCCTCTGTAAACCAAACCGGTTATGAAAATGATGATGAGTAATGCAGGGATGTCGGCAACAAAATGGAAAAAACCTAAAGTTGGAGCAGTTGTCCAGGCAATAAAAGCTGTTTGCAGATTTGAATCAAGACTATTAAATGGCTTACCACTATGCATAAGAAGGTCTGCCTTTTTATAACCATTGTGTGCAGACAAAAAATCCATTGTTGACCATGCCGGTAAATGAATTCCATTTGGGCAAATAGGTGGTATTCGTATAATCTCTAACAAACCGGTAAAATAATCACTCCAAGATATTGCAACAGTAATATTTCCGATTCCATATTCCATTATTAAAGCCCATCCAATGATCCATGCTAACATTTCACCAAACGCAACATAGGAATAGGTATAGGCACTTCCTGAAACGGGGACCATACTGGCAAATTCAGCATAACAAAAGGCTGCGAAACTACAAGCGACAGCAGTAAATAAAAACAATAAAACGACTCCCGGGCCTCCATCAGCACTAGCCTGTCCTATTGTGCTAAAAATACCTGCACCAATAATAGCAGCAATGCCCATCGCTGTTAAATCGCGTACACCTAAATGTTTACTTAATTTATGGGTTGACCCTGATTCATCCTTTGAAACGCGGTCTAAAATAGACTGTACTGATTTTTTGCGAAATAGGTTCATAGGAGATGGTTGCTGTTTACAAAGTAAAACTAAAATAGCATAATGTCATTTTATTGCTTTTGTGAAGTTGATTTTAGAAATTTTACTGCCTGCAGCCAAGCCAAATAGTAATAGTAAAACACCGGGCATTTTAATCCTGACAAGTGTTCCCAACACAGGTGTTGTGTATGCAGCAATCACTAAAATAAGAAGGCCTGAAATGATTGAAAGTTGAGCTAATGGATTTGCGTGTAATTTCTTAATATCTAACTTAAACAGTAGAAAACCTATAAATGCCAGTATCATCCAGTTTTCCAAAGCGGATAATTGTTGCAGTTTGTTTTTGCATTCGCTAAAATAAGGTCTTGTTAATGACATTAATAATCCATCGGGGATTCTTCTTACAACACTAACAGGGCTTGGAGCGAAAGGAATAAGTTCTACCAAACTATTGGCTGGATAAAATACTGCATTCTTCATATAAATAATCTGCTGATCATTAAGAAGGCGGAAGATGTTTAATCTGATACTAATATTACTTAGTATGATTGCTCCTAGAAAGAACAACAGGTAAGTTGCCAGAATAGTTAATGTGAGATGATTTTTTCTTTTCGAATAAATCCACCATGCCACCATACCAGGTAACAAACTAATTGCTATGTACGGTTTCATTCCGAAGAGCAGTAATCCTGTTGCAATAAAAAGGAAACCGTTTGTTTTTTTTCCTTCACCCAGCCAATTGTAAAAGCTAAAAATCATTGTTCCCAATAAGAAAAGTATCATAGGTTCCTTTAATACTGATGATCCCCATGCCAACACTGATGGAATACCGAAACAAGCAGTAATTAATAACCATTCATTGCAACCGGAAATTTTTAAAGCGGTTTTATACAAGGCTGTCAGTCCTATCATAGAAAATAAACACATGAAAAGTAATTGCACATAATAATAGCCAAATGTGAAAATGCATAAAAAGGAATTGAATCTTAACATAATCAAAGGGTCTTTGAAAGACTTATTAAAATCAATTACATTAATGGATTTAAAATGCTGATAATAATATGAAAAAGCATCCTTATCAATTTCCAGACCTGTGATAAATTGGAAGTAAATCGATGGGTTATTTGAAAGTGTGCCAAAAATGAGGTTTACATCTTTCATTAAGCTATAAGTATCGCCATCCTTATAAAAATGACTATATATAAAAGCTATAAATGCTCCTGCAGCAATTTTAATAATAAAAATAGCAGCTAATAGTGGAAATTGTAACGTGTTATTAAAAAAGTTCCATTTCTTTAATAGGTAGAGAAATAGTAGAAAGTAAAATATAAAAAGCATCCATTCCATTTGTTTTATTTATTTGGAGTAAACAATTTCAATGGTTTTTTCCATCTTTCCTGGTAAAATAACAGCAGCATTAAAAAGGGTAATGCAGCAACCTTATACCGTACAACTGCTCCTAAAACAGGTGTTACAAGTCCAATCAGGCAGAAGGTAATGATGACAAAAAAAATAGATAGTAATATTATGGGAGTAATACTTAAATTATTAATCTTCCTTTTTAAAAGAAGTAGCAGATTAATTAAAATCAACAAAAAGATCAGAAGATTTTCTATTGCGGAAAGCAACATCATACTATTATGTGCTTCCAATAAGTGAGGTCTTAAAAGAGTTACAATAAATGCATTTGGTGCATTGTGCAATACACTTGCTAATTCAGGTTTAATTTCCGGAAGATGAATTAAACTTTTAGCCTGTTCTTTTTGAGCCAGGTTGTTAAACTCCTGTTGCTTATCTGCCAGCAATTGAGGGACAGGATGATGTGTAAAGGAAGTTGAGAGATTATATAAAGTAATGAGATATAAAAGATGAACGAATGAAAATTTCCAAAACGCTTTATTGCTGTATTTCTTAACCCAAAAATAAGCCACGAGTCCGGGAAGTAACGCAAAAAAGACATATGATTTAATATTCAACAAACAAAACATGCTTACTGCTGCACCAATAATGTTTTTGATGTTATTACCCTGTTTTTCAACAATGCTGTTTACGAAATATATCATCAGTCCGATGGCAAATACCAGAAAGGATTCTTTAATTACACCTGATGTCCAGAATAATACAGAGGGCATACAAAATATTGCCAGTAGCAAAAGTATATTTCTTTCTTTAATTTCTTTTGCAGCAACTTTAAACAATCCTGTTAGACCAGTAAACGCCATAAAACAAAAGAAAATACCGTGTGGATAATAGGTGCCAACACTAAAAAAACGGAATAATACATTTAGCCGAATCATTGTCCTTGCATCATTAAAAACCATTTCACTGTTAAACCAGTTGTGCATGGCATTGTAATATACCATCAGGTCCTTGTCGTTTTGATGATAGCCTGTCAGCATACGGAAGAAATCAAAAGGCTTTGAAAATGCTGACTTAAATATTATTCCGCTATCGTCATAGTATCTGAAAATATCAGCATATTTTCTATCGGGATAAAAGCGTGTGTAAACCAAAAAGAGCGCAAAACCTGCTGCTAGTTTCAGAAGAAATAGCCATTTAAAAGACTTCTTTGAAACTTCATTGGTTTGGAAAAAAGAAGATTTGCCGATGATCCAAAAAAAGAAACTAATATAACCGATTGATAGTGCGGTTTCAAGCATAATTTGGTGTAAGAAGCCAAAGGTATCATCTTTCTTTCAACAAAGCTTTTGTTGGCGTTTAGAAAAGCTATTTTTGCAGGTGAATTGTCTCTGCTGACAGCTTCAATCTGTGGAAAAACGAATTGGACTTTTCCATCAATAATTAACTAACATAATTAATAGTAATCTAGTCATTCTATGAGTCTTACAGCACAAGATCAGGCAGTAAATTTCGAAACAGCAGCAAAACTCGGGCTCTTAAATGAGGAGTTTGAAAAAATTAAGGAGATCCTCGGCCGCACGCCTAATTTTACAGAATTAAGCATTTATTCTGTGATGTGGAGTGAGCATTGTTCTTACAAAAACTCCATCTCTTGGTTAAAAACGCTGCCTAAAGATGGCCCACATCTTTTGGCTAAAGCAGGAGAGGAAAATGCCGGTCTTGTTGCTATTGGAGATGGATTGGCTTGCGCTTTCAAGATTGAATCACACAATCATCCTTCTGCAATTGAGCCTTACCAGGGTGCTGCAACAGGTGTAGGAGGCATTAATCGTGACATTTTTACGATGGGTGCCCGTCCGATAGCGCAATTAAATTCATTGCGATTCGGAAATATTGATTTAGAACGTACCAAATGGCTGATGCGCGGCGTGGTGAAAGGTATTGGCGATTATGGAAATGCATTTGGTGTTCCTACCGTTGGCGGTGAAGTATTTTTTGATGATTGTTTTAACGTTAACATATTGGTGAATGCAATGTCTGTTGGTCTTGTTGAAGAAGGGAAAACAGTGTCTGCAATTTCTTATGGAGCCGGAAATCCTGTTTTTATAGTAGGTTCCTCTACGGGAAAAGATGGTATTCATGGTGCCACTTTTGCTTCCGGTGATTTGCATGATCATTCACACGAAGACCTTCCTTCAGTACAGGTTGGAGATCCATTCATGGAAAAATTATTGTTGGAAGCAACATTAGAAGTTATTAAAACCGGTGCAGTAATCGGTATGCAGGATATGGGTGCAGCAGGTATTATTTGTTCCACTTCTGAAATGAGTGCGAAAGGTAAGCATGGGATGAAGATCAATTTGAATCAGGTACCAACGCGTCAGGTTAATATGAAAGGTTGGGAAATCTTGTTGAGTGAATCGCAGGAAAGAATGCTTGTTGTGGTGAAGAAAGGAATGGAGCAAGAAGTAAAGCAGGTTTTCGAAAAATGGGATTTAAATTGTACGCAAATAGGTGAGGTAACAAATGGCGAGCGGTTGCATTTTTATATGTATGATGAATTAATTGCTGATGTACATGCTGATAGCCTTGTTTTAGGTGGCGGTGCCCCAATTTATACAAGGGAATACAAAGAGCCTTTATATATAAAACAAAATCAGGCATTTGATTTAAACAGTGTGAAACAGCCTGAAAATATCAAAGCTGTGATGCTGCATCTTATTTCGCATCCGAATATTTGTTCTAAACGTTGGGTGTATAATCAATACGACAGCATGGTTGGAGCAATCAACATGACTACCAATAGAATGAGCGATGCTGCTGTAGTTGAAGTAAGGGGAACGCATAAAGCATTGGCATTAACGGTTGATTGTAATTCACGCTATGTGCATGCTGATCCAGAACAGGGATGTGCTATTGCAGTGGCTGAAGCCGCAAGAAATATTGTTTGTGCCGGCGGCGATCCATCAGCTGTTACTAACTGTTTGAATTTTGGTAATCCATATAACCCCGAAGTTTATTGGCAGTTTGTGCATGCCATTAAAGGAATGAGCAAGGCTTGTTTGAAATTTGCAACACCGGTTACAGGTGGAAATGTAAGTTTTTACAATCAGTCAAAAAATGAATCTGGTGAAGTTCCCATTTTTCCAACACCAACAATTGGAATGGTGGGCATTGTACATGATAAGAGTAAAGTGATGACCTTGGATTTTAAAAATGCCGGGGATCATGTTTTTTTAATAGGCTCCTCGCATAGTGATATTAATGCATCGGAATATTTATTTTCTTATTGTGGAGTTAAAAATTCGCCAGCGCCATATCTAAATCTTGATGAGGAGTTTGATGTGCAAAAGACAGTACAATCACTTATTCGAGAGCAGTTAATTCAATCAGCACATGATGTTTCAGATGGCGGATTGATCACCACTTTGTTGGAAAGTGCCATGCATAGAAACCTCGGTTTTTCCATTGACTGTGATGATGAAATTCGTAAGGATGCATTCTTATTTGGTGAATCACAAAGCAGGGTAGTAGTTACTGTTAGCAGTGAACAGTTGGATGATTTTGTGGAAGTGTTAGCCGCTGATGATGTCGATTTTATTAATTTGGGTGAAGTGACAAATGGAAGTATTATCATTGATGGTAATAACATTGGTTCAATTGCTGAATTCAAGGAGCCTTATGATAATGCCTTGGCAAATAAAATGACCACTGATTTTAGCTGATTAAACTGATTACACAGATTTTAAAAAATGACCTTTGATTTTAACTGATTACACAGATTTTAATTATCAATTTAGAAGCAACATACAATTTTATTTATGCTTAAGAAAATTGGCAAGGTTCTGTTGAAAATTGCTTTATGGTTTTTTATTTTAAGTGTCGTGTCCACTATTATTTTTCGTTTTGTTCCGATTCCGGTTACGCCATTGATGATTGCACGTGTTTTAGAACAGAAGATGGATGGGAAGGAAGCTAAATTAATAAAGGATTGGGTTTCATTGGAAGAAATATCTCCTTTTATGCCGTTGGCAGTTATTACTTCAGAAGACCAGAATTTTGAAGAGCATTTTGGTTTCGATTTAAAAGCCATTGAAAAAGCCCAGGCATACAATGAAAGGCATAAAGGTAAAAAGGTAAAAGGTGCTTCAACCATTTCTCAACAAACGGCAAAGAATGTTTTTTTATGGCCTTCGAGAAGTTGGATCCGAAAAGGATTTGAGGTTTATTTTACTTTTATTATTGAGATATTATGGAGTAAAGAACGCATCATGGAAGTTTACCTTAATGTAATTGAAATGGGACCCGGCATTTATGGAGCGGAAGCTGCATCGCAATATTATTTTCACAAACCTGCTAAAAAATTGAACAACAGCGAGGCGGCCGCCATTGCTGCCATACTTCCCAATCCCATTAAATGGTCGGCATCAAAACCAAGCTTATATATTCAGAAAAAGAAGAGCTGGATATTAAGGCATATGCAGTATATGGATGTGAAAGAGTTTTAAAAGTTTAAGGTTTAAAGTTTGGGGTTTAATGTTTATTGTTTAAATCAGTTTGATTTTGTTTGAAGAATATTTTTGTTGATTGATTTTTGAAAACTATAAATTTCTACAGTTGTTGCTTACTTTTTCTTGTTAAAATTTACCGATTTCCCTCAACTGCTGCTGTTTTAAAACCCAACATTAAATCCAATTCTTATTACGGGGTTGCTGTAAATTGAATTTGGTCCGTCGAGCAGGTTATACAAAGCCATGATAAAAAAACCGCTGTTACCACCTATCTGTTGAGAATAACCTCCACCAACTAAAAGACTTGGAATATTTTCGCGTCTGGTGTTATTCAGGTATGGATCATAAATCTCAAGATTAAGTACTTCATATTCTGAATAGGCCCTGATACTTTCGAAGAGTTGGTATTGTGCAAAAATACTCCCGCCATAGGTGTTTGACTCAAAAGTATAGCCGGGGTAACTTTTATCTTTTACGTAAACATAAGATGCGCCGAGCCCTGCTGCGAATTTTTCTGTGATTCTATAGCCGACTTTTGGTGCTAACATAATCAGGGTAACTGTTCCAAATTGAAGTCCCAGGTCAGGACTGATAAATATTCTGTCCTTAAAAGGAACCTTAGCGGGCTGAGAAGGAGGCTTGTTATCCGGGTAGTATATCGTTTCCTGACTTAAGGCAGAATCGATAGAAAAGAACATTGAAACCAATGATAATAGTATTATTTTATTCCTCATAAAACGGCATTTGTTAGGGGGTAAATATACTTATTTGGCGATTTGTTGAAGTAACTGATACATGTGTTTTGCAAATCGTTTTTTCGCCTATTAAAACTACATTTGGGGCTTGTTATTATTAATAGAAATGAATAAAACAGCATTAATTACAGGCGCAAGCAGCGGCATTGGCAGGGAGACGGCTTTAAAACTGGCTGTCGAGTATAAGTATTATGTTATTGCAATTTCACGCAATGCAACGCTGTTGCAATTGTTGAAAGAGGAGGCCGAAGCGGTAGGTGGAAAAATAATCACTTTAACATTAGATTTATTAGACCAGGACTTTAGTCCTGTCAGCGGTTTATTAAAAGAACATAAAATAACCTCATTAGATGTGCTGATCAACAATGCTGGTTTGCTGATCAATAAGCCATTCACTGATCTTCAACATAACGATCTTTTCAACTCCTATAAAGTTAATGCAATTGCACCATTGTTACTGGTTCAGCAGCTACTTCCTTTTTTAAAAAATGCAAAACAAGCACATATCGTCAACATCAGCAGTATGGGTGGTTTTCAGGGCGCTACAAAATTCTCCGGTCTTGTTGCTTACAGTTCTGCGAAGGCCGCTTTGGTCTGTATCACTGAATGTATTGCAGAAGAATTAAAATCCACGAATATTAGATGTAATTGTTTATGTCTGGGATCGGTGGATACGGAGATGCTGAAGGAAGCGTTTCCAGGGTATCAGGCATCAGTTTCAACAAAGGAAATGGCTGAATATATTTCCCGTTTTGCGAATGAAGCTCACACGGTGATGAATGGAAAAATTATTCCTGTGGCATTTTCGACGCCTTAAAGTTGACTTGGTGTGAAATTTATTTTTTTCTAAACTGCCTAATCATTCGCCTTTTTAAAGCAGTCGGAGTCACACTTTAGTATGATAAATTAGTGCTTTTCTTAGCTAGATTTGGCAAAAGAGGCGAATAATTAATACTTTAGTATGACTATTAATGTCTTTTAGTAAGCCTATTTTTATTGCGATTTTACTCTGCAAGCGTATTAGTTTTTGTCAGTTAAAATTGGTAGATTTGTTAGCCTATAAATAATAAGTTATATCTATATATATTCCCAATATATTTATTTTTAGTCACTCAACCATGAAGAAAACTCTACTTACATTGTATTTTATTTCCTTGTTCTTTTCTGTCAGTGCGCAATACAACAGAGCGAGTAACAGTACCTCTGTCGCATACCGCAACAACTTTCAGAGAATGTCAACAGGGGATTTTCATACTCTTGAGATAAGGAATGGAGCTCTTTGGGCCTGGGGTTCTAATGGATTTGGTCAGTTGGGCAATGGCACAAATTCAAATTCCAGCAATCCAGTTCAAGTTGGCAGCGATAGTAATTGGGTAACTATATCAGCAGGAAAACTTTACTCAGTGGCTATAAAATCTAATGGCACGCTTTGGGCATGGGGAAGAAATGCTGAAGGAGAATTAGGATCTGGATCTGCCGATGGATCTGCACATACAAATCCTACCCAGGTAGGGAGTGATAACAAATGGGTGAGTGTTTCAACAGCCGGTTATTGTATACATGCATTAAAAACCGATGGTACATTATGGGCATGGGGTGATAATTCCTTCGGGCAATTAGGTGATAGCACTACGACACAACGAAATAGTCCTGTGCAGGTAGGAGTAGATAACAATTGGATGTTGATCTCCGCTGGTGTATATCACACTTTAGCATTAAAATCAGATGGTACGCTTTGGGCATGGGGTGATAATAATACTGGAGAATTAGGTAATGGTGTTGCTGATGCAAATACTCATCCTTCTCCTTTACAAGTAGGAATTGAAAATAACTGGAAAGAATTTGCTGCAGGTTTATCGCAATATACTTTGGCAATTAAATCAAACGGTACATTATGGGCATGGGGACGAAACAGCCAGGGGCAATTAGGAAATGGAAGTTCCGATTTCAATACACATCCAACTCCTACACAAGTCGGAACAGATAACAACTGGGTAACTATAGCCTCAGGCGGAAATCAATTGCTGGCATTGAAATCTAACGGAACCCTCTGGACATGGGGATTGAATTCAAGTGGAGAACTAGGCATTGGATCAACAGATAACAGTACACATGCAAACCCTGTTCAGGTTGGTAGTGATAACAAATGGGTAAGCGTTACCGGTGGGTACAATCATTCAATGGCATTAAAATCAGATGGTACACTTTGGGTATGGGGAGATAATGCATTCGGACAATTAGGCGATGGTAGCACAGTCCTGCGAAATAGCCCTGTTCAAACAAGAGATGCTTTAACAGAATGGTTAATGGTAGCATATGGGATGTTTCATTCTGTTGGTATCAGAACAGATGGTACACTTTGGGCATGGGGACAAAATACAACCGGGCATTTGGGTGATGGCTCAACAGTTAACCGATCAATTCCCGTACAAATAGGAAATTCAAATAATTGGATTTCTGTTGTTTGTGGATTTGATCACACATTAGCTATCAAATCTGATGGGACACTTTGGGCATGGGGAGCAAATGGAAGCGGTCAATTAGGTGATGGAAATAATATACAGCGTAATAGTCCGGTGCAAGTTGGCAGTGGAACAAATTGGACTCATGTTTCCACCGGTGAAGCGCATACACTTGCTTTGAGATCAGACGGCACTCTATGGGCATGGGGGTATAATGGTAAGGGACAATTGGGGGATGGTACAACAACAAATCATAATGCACCAGTTCAGATTGGATCTGCCACTGACTGGATAAATGTTGAATGCGGTTGGGGGCATACCATTGCGCGCAAAGCAGATGGTACCTTATGGACCTGGGGTAGAAATGATTTTAGTCAATTGGGCAATGGAACAACTACTGAGATCCATAGCCCGGCCCAAATAGGTACGGAACATACATGGCATATTATTTCTTGCGGACGATATCATAATCTTGCTGTAAAAGCGAATGGAACTTTATGGGGTTGGGGAAGTGGCGGCAGTGGAGAACTTGGAATTGGAACAACTACCAATAGTTCAAGCCCTGTTCAAATTGGCAGTAATGTAAATTGGATTTCAACTTCATGTGGTAATGGTAATTCGTTTGCCATGCAAACAAGTGGCAGCCTTTGGTCCTGGGGTAACAATGCAGACGGGGAATTGGGTGATGGAACAATAATTAATAAAATCATTCCTACGCTCATATCTTCTCAAACAGATGTTGTTGCTGTTTCTGCTGGTTCCTATCATACTGGTGTTATTAAAGCACATCGTGATAACATTTGTATGACAGGACTTAATTCATTCGGCCAATTGGGTGATGGAACAACAACCAGTACCAGTACTTTTGGGTGCAACATTTCTATTCCGATACCATCAACCATTACAACTAGTTTTGTTGATACTTCTTTTTGTTCAGGTAATGCGTTGAATGTTTTCTACACAATTACCGGGACATTTATTTCAGGAAATATATTCACTGCCCAACTGAGTGATTCAATGGGCAGTTTTTCAAACCCAATAGCAATCGGAAGTATATCCAGTTTAACAAGCAATAATATTGCGTGTACTATTCCGTTTAATGCTTCAAGCGGCAATGCATATAGAATCAGGGTGGTGGGAAGTAATCCCGCAGTAATTGGAAATAACAATGGTACGAATATAAATATTACCCAATCATCATCATTAATTATCAGTGTTGTTCAGAATAATCTTTGCATCGGAGGATCTGTAACATTTGTCGCATTAAGGAACAATGCTGGAGCCAATCCCTCTTTTCAGTGGAAAAAAAATGGTGTAAATGTGGGAACTAATGATACCATTTATACCACGTCTTCTATTTTAAATTTTGATACCATATCCTGTGAAATGACCTCTGTTCCTGTTTGTAATTCAGGTGATTCTGTTGCAATTTCCAATATGATAGTGATGAGTGTAAATGGAAGCATTCCTTTATCAGGAACCTATACAATAAACAGTGCATTATCTGCCTCCTGCACCAATTACACATCGTTGGCCGCTTCAATCAGTGATTTAAATTCACGCGGTGTAAATGGCAATGTGATTTTTAATTTGGAGACGGGTCATATTGAAACAGCACCTTCAGGCGGATTGGTTATTAATATGTGCAGCTTGAATGATTCATTGAAATCAAATGCTGCACAAACAGTTACTTTTCAAAAATCAGGCGCCGGTGCCAATCCGATTATATATGCCGGTGCTGGTCCTGGCGGTTTTGATCGGATATTTAGATTGGTTGGTTCAGACTATATCACTTTCAACGGTCTTGATTTGCGTGAGAATGCAGCCAATACAACTGACGCTACAAAAGCTGAAGTAGGCTTTGAATTTGTATTATGTTCCGGAACTGATGGAGCACAACACAATACCATCAGGAACTGTTCCATCACGCTTGATAAATCAAATTTAGCTTCCACCTTTGGTATTATGACCAGGGCATACGATGCAAATTATATTTATCCTACAATTACAAATTTGTCAGGCACCAATTCGTACAATAAGTTTTATAGTAACACCATCAGCAATTGTTTCCAGGGAATTAATATGTATGGTTATGCTGATGTAGCACCCTTTACTTTTTATGATCAGGATAATGAAATTGGAAGAGCCGGAGAAGGAAATACGATTTCCGATTTCGGAAGAGGGGGTGATACAGCTAATGCTGCCATAGGAATTGAAATAGGCAATAACAATAATTTTTCAATTGTAGGAAATGCCATTACCAATCTTACCGGTGTGATACACAGCGCCTGGGTGGAAGGAATGAGATTGTGGTCATCTCAAAATGCCAATGCGACAATTTCGAAAAACACAATTTCATTAACGACAAATTGTGGACCATCAGGTGGACCATCAGGTTATGGCGTCACTGGTATTTATTCTCTTGCCGGCAATCGTACGACAAGAGTTGGAGCGCCAAGCAATACAATACTAATTGACAGTAACATCATTCAAAATTGTTATATACCTCCTACAGCTAATGCTTTTTTTATGTCAATTCTAATTAATAAGCTGATTACAGATTCAATGTCAGCCGCGAAAATGACAATCAGTAATAATCAGGTACTCAACAACAGCAATACTTCTAACATTACAACTTCAAGTATAGCTATGAATGGAATTCTTGATCAGTTTGCCCATGATTCTTTAAATATAATTGGCAATGTTTTTTCAGGAAATACTTTCTCTGGATCAAGTGCTGGTTCTAACAGAATGATTTGTGTAAATTGGCCAACAAACAGTATTCCTAACTGGAAAGAAATCATCAATATAAATAGCAATACAATTACTAATTGCAATAATTCTTCATTAGGAGGTGTCATTACAGGGATAACAGTGGAACCGGGTTCAGGAACTGCTTTGCTTACCGGCTCAACGCTTACAATGAATAACAATTTTGTTGGCAACGTAAATCAACCACAGGCGTCCACAGCTGCATTCAATGGAATCTTGAACAGTAGTTCTACCAACATTGATGTTATATGTAGTAATAACCGAGTTTCTAATATTACGAGGGGTGCTAAAACAGGTTCCTTTGTTGGAATTGCTTCTACCGGAACTTCACCAAGAAACATGACAATGAGTAGTGATACGGTAATGTTAATCAAAATGGATTCCATTACTACAGGTTCCTTCACAGGAATTTCAACAACGGGAACTTCAACGGTTGCAACAATTATGAATAACAACGTTGTAATGAATGATACCATAGGAGGAACTGGTACGGTTACTTTGATGGAAACAGGGAGTACAACAGGTGGTAGTTCAACATTAACATCTAATAATAATTATATAGGAAATAATATTTGCACAGGAACATCCGGTTCAATGCACGGTATTAAAACAATCAGTCCTCAAAATTGGACAGCAAGCGGAAACCTTGTCGAAAACAATAGTTATAGCAATGCATCTTCCATTGGAATTATTAATGGATTTTTCAGTTTCACCTCTGCTGTGAATGTTACGATAAACGACAATATTGTAAAGAATTTATCTGTAGGAGGTGCAGGAACTATAAGGGGTATTTATGAATTTGGGGTTGCGGGAAATAAGTCTTTTCAAAGAAACAAAGTTTCAAATTTATCTGCTTCGGGTAATGCATCAATTATTGGAATCGGAACGGTAGTTGGTGCCGTTAATATTCAAAATGATACAATAACTTCACTTACGCTTTCAGGAACTGTTACAAGTGGTTCAGTTACCGGTATGTTGATATCAAGCACTGTAACAGGAATAGTAAGAAATAACAATATTAAGTTGTTGACTACTAACAGTAGTTCAACTGGAACTTTAATCGGTATAAGCAACTTTGCTTCCATTAGCTGCGATTCCAATCTTATAACAGATGTTACCTCTACAAACAGTAATACTAATTCAGTGACAATTACCGGCATTTCGAACTCCGGTGCATCTAGTAGCCTGAGTTCAAATGTTGTTTCACGAATGAAAAGCAGTGGAATTGGAAGTGGTACAGTTTCAGGTATCAGTAATTCTGGCACAACAAGTTCTGTTTATAATAATTCTGTTTTAGAAGTTGTGGGAAGTGGAACAGGTAATGTAACCGGTATTCTAAATACTGGAGGAACTACGGTTAATATATATGGTAACACCATCAGTACAGATTCCATTAAGGGAGGAGGAATAGTAAGAGGAATTGGAGTTTCGGGTGGGACGACTGTAAGCATTTATAAAAATGCAATTTGTGGCATTATTGGCGGTTCATCATCAGCCGTTGCAAAAGGCATTGAAATAACAGGCGGTACCACGCTACATATTTATAATAATCTTGTTAGTAATATTAATTCTATTGTTTCTGCGACAGGTGCGCATTCAGTGATTGGACTTGATGTATTGGGTGGCACAACGGTTAATGTGACATATAATACTGTACGATTGAGTGGTGCGTCGGGTAGCGGTTCGCTTTATGGATCTAGTGCAATTAATGCATCAACTTCGCCAAATCTTACCCTACGCAATAATATTTTCATCAACTTGATTAGTCCTGGCGGATCGGGCGGTACAGGCGGTGTAAGTGCAGCATACCGAAGAAGCGGCACATTAACCTCCAGTTATTCAATCAATTCTAATAAGAATATTTTTTATACAGGTATTCCTGGACCGAATAAGCTGATTTATTGTGAAGGCACTGCAAATCCGGTTTTAAATGCAAAGCAAAATTTCAACGGTACCACTTCCTATCAGTCTTTTATGATATCTCGTGACCAATCTTCATTAACGGAGGATGTGGTATTTAGGTCAACTTCATATAGTAATATCAATTTCCTAAAAGTTGATACTTCAGCTGCTAATCCAACTTATGTAGAAGGAACTGCTGCTCCTATAACTTCTCCAATTGCTATCAATGGAGATTATTCCGGAAACGCGAGAAATGCTACTACACCCGACATTGGAGCATTTGAGGATATATATTATTCAAAACCACCATTGCAAATTGATTGTGCTGTTCCTGCCAATCAACCTACTTCATTAACTATTGCTCCTGTTGCAAATTATTATACCCGAATAGCAGGTAGTTTTCAGCAGGCTCCCAGTTTACCTGATGGATATTTAGTTGTTGTTTATCCCGTTGGTTCTGCAGTTACACCGCCTTCCGATAAAACCACTTATTCGACCGGAAATACGCTTGGTCTTGGTACTGTTGTCGTTGTTGGAAATTATGCATCAACATCTCCATTTGTTGCCACAGGGTTAACTCAAAATACAACTTACCGTTTCTATGTTTATTCAATGAGCAATAATCCGGGAACATGCATTGGTCCTATTTATCAGACTTTGAATCCGCTTAACGATACAGCCACTACCAATACAAATAGAGTTCCGGGGTGCATCACTACTTTTTCCCCACTCACCAATACCACAAATGTTTCTATTAAACCTGTCTTATCATGGAGCGGGGTAATCGGTGATAATATAACAGGCTATGACGTATATCTAAGCACTAGTCAATCATTAGTTAATTCATTAAGTGCAACGGTAAAAATTGCTAGTAATATTTCTACAACATCATTTACAATTTCAAGCTCGCTTATTTCCGCTGCTACTTATTATTGGACTGTAATTCCCAGAAATCAATTTGGGGCGGCCACATTGTGCACGGTTAACATTTTTACAACCCATATTCCAACGAGCATTAGTTCAACAATTAAAGGAGGTCTTTGGAGCAATCCCAATACCTGGAATAATGGAATGGTACCTTCGGTAAGCGATGATGTAAATATTTTAAGTCTTTCAGTTGTTACTATTGATACGGTAGCAGCAGCGAACAATTTATCGATTGATAGTGGCGCTGTGCTTCAATGGAATAGTACATCAAACGCTTTAACAGTAGGAGGCAACCTCACCGTCAATCAAGGAGGATCATTTTTCCCTTATACTTCCGGTTTAAGTACTGTTACATTAAACCTTGCAGGAAACTTTGTAAATAATGGATTGGCAAATTTAGCGCTTGCAAATATTTCTTTTAATGGGGCTTCACCACAGATCATCAGTGGATCAGGAAATTTTGTTGGTGATAGCCTTAATGGAATTATTCGTGGTATGACCATGTCTAATGCCTCAAGTTTAAATATTAATACAATACAAAACCTTATTCTTGCCGGAACATTCAATGATTACGTTGGAGATATTTCAACCAACGGCAAACTGAAAATTGATAATACTGCACAGGTGTATGGACAAAGTCTGAATAACCGGTTGGCCAATGTTGTATTAAACACTATGGGAAATTACAGCGTTCCTCCGGTAATTTTTGGTGCATCTGTACTGCCTATTGCTGTAGGAACAACAGCTGCAAATTTAGGGAGTAGATACTTTTCCGGAAATAATGTTTACCTCTGTACTGATACCGGAACATTTACAAGTTTGCCAACAGTAAATCCTGTAAATAACCCATCGAATTATTTTCAAACATTTAATACAAGTGGCCCATCTTTATTATGGATTGGTACTTTGGGTACACTGGGAAATCCATTTAATCAATCAACGAATGGTTTAGTATTAGGCTCACAATATTTTTATGGTGATAATCTTTATGTTTCACTTGCAACGCAAACAGGATCTGTACCACCTACGCATCCATCAGGAATAGTTGGAAATTTATTGTACGTAGGATCTCCTGCAAAAGCATCCATTAACTATGATCCAACTGCAACATTGAATGTAAGAAGCGTCACACTTACCAATGCAGGATCCGGTTATTCAGTGAGTCCTAGTTTAACAATTAATGAAAATGGTGGTACAACAACAACTTCTGCTTCAGGTTCCACAGTTCTTATCCAACGTATTGAGGGGACATCGAGTTTTACAACAACAAAGGGAACGGCAGCTACAATAACAGGTGGATTAACTATCAATAGTACTGCTGGTGCAACGGCTTTTAGTGGTGTTGGAAGTATTGTTATTCCAGCTAGTTCATCTACCGGCGCAGGTGTTGGTTACACAGTTGCACCACAAGTTGGTTTTACGTTACCGGTTGGGGCGTTAAATTTTATAACTAATGGAGGTTCAGGATATATTGCAGCACCGACAGTTTCAATATCGGCAGATACGGCTGGTAGAATTATAAATAACAGTGCTAGTCCAACCTTACCAACTTTTACTGCAGTAGTTGCAGGAGGAAAAGTAGTTTCGCTAATTATTTCGAGTGCTGGAACAGCATTGTTTTCGTCTTTACCTGCAATCACTATTTCTGCTCCTACCGGATCAGGCCCTGTCCAGGCTATGGCTGCATTTCCTGTCGGATGTTTGCCAACTGCAACAGCAGTGATAGGCTTCAATGGACAGCTAAATAATTTTAATATTACTAACTCTGGATTTGGTTATACTTCAGCACCAACAGTTGGATTAGGAACAGCAACGAATGCAGGAATAGCTGTTGTAGCCGCAACGACAACACCCACGGCTAAAATTGCTTTATATAATTTAACATATTCTCAAAATACTTCAGCAGCAACTGTTGCAAATCCAAGCATTACCACAGGTGTTGAAATTCCGGTAAGTAATAGAATGAATTCATTAGTAGTTGGAAGTACAACTACAGTAAATGGTAGTATTGGTGCCAACTTTGCAAATGTCACACTAACTGCTCCACTTGAGTTAACTGCTTCCGTTACTGCCCTATCATTGCCATCTTCAACTGTTGTTTCACCGAGTGTATTGAATTTGGGTGGAAACACTTTAACTTTTTCACATCCTTCTTATACCGGTTTAACAACAAGCACACCTTCCACTCCGTTGTATCTTTTATTTGGATATGTGACGAATGGACCCATCACCCTTAAATCACTGGGTGGAACACAAAGCAAGGCTTTTCCATTTGATGCTACTGTTACGCTAAATGCTACCAACGCATCATTACCAAACCAGAGTGGTGCGACAGCTACAAGTTATACGGTAACACAATTAGGTGCTGCCACCGGGTCAATCAACGCTGCATCGGGTAATCCAATTGGTAGCAGATCATACCGTGTTCAGGCGAATGGAACTTTGGGAGTTGGTGCCGGAACAACTTCAGGAACAGCTGAAACGCCAACGTTGCAGTTAAGATGGAATGGTAATGATAATTTTAGTCCATCTCAACGTCTTGCTTCTATTTTTATTGGTCAGTCAACAATTTCATCTGCCGGCTCCTGGACAATGAGAAGTTTATCAGATGTCAGTGCCGGTGATACCGCAACAGTGTTTTCAGTTACTAATGGAATGCAAGTTGGAAATAGAACGACAACACAACCATTTTCTCCGGGACCTTTTAATCTTGCCAATGGGGAATATTTTTCGTTTGTAACGACTAGCAACAACAGTGTTAGCTCCACAGCGATCGGCGGATTATGGAGTAACCCATCAACCTGGATCAATGGAGTAGTGCCAACTGTAAATGACTCAGTTGTAATTTCAAATGGCGCAACTGTAACTGTAGATGTGTTGGTCGGAATTAAAAGCTTAACTGTTGGTGTTGTTGGAGGAGGCGGGTCAGCCATTCTTCAGTGGAGTAGTACATCTCAGATGACGGTTACCGGCAATATATTGATCAATTCCAATGGCTCATTCCTGCAATATTCTGCCAGCACAAGCCCGTTTGGAGCAACCATTAAGATCGGGGGCAACTTCACAAATAATGGTTTTGCAAACTGCGCAGCAAACGGTACAATTTTAAGTTTCCTGGGGAATACTTTGCCTGGCGGAAATAATGTACAGTTTCTTTCTGGTAGCGGTTCGTTCAAAGGTGATGGAACAAAAGGAATCATTCGCACGATACAAGTAGCAAGTACTGGTTCTTTAACAATTAATACAAGTGAAAATTTAGTAACGAGCGGATTAAATGTGTGGGGAGCAACATTGAATACAGGTGGTAAACTTACAATTGATAATACTGCACAGGTTTATGGCCAGGGATATAATTCACGCGTCAATAATGTTGTTGTTACCAACATGGGTCAACAGTATAGTGCTGCGCCTGTTGTTTTTGGAACAGCAGTAGTTAAAGATACTTCAGCCGGAAATATTGCCGGGCAAACAACTACAGTAGGTACCTATTATTGGTATGGCACACGTGTCTATTTATGTACGGCAGCAGCAAATTTTAATACAACGCCTCCAACATCAACAGCCTCGACAACATTTAATACCAGCGGTCCTACATTATTATATATTGGTGAGTTGGGTACCTTGGGAAATCCTTTTAATATTACTGCTAGCGGTTTAATTGCTGGAACACAATATTTCTATCGTAATAATCTTTACGTTGTAGCATCAATATCTAATCAAACGGGCTCGGCTTCGTCGCCTCCGGTTCATACTTCAGGTATTGTATCTAACTTGCTTTATGTAGGTACTGTTGCAAAAGTGTCAGTTAATTACGATGCATCAACATCAAGAGTCAGGAGTTTACAATTGGATAGTGCTGGCAGCGGTTATTCTGTTGTTCCCTCACTTTCTTTCAGCACAGTTACAGGTGCTACGGTAGTTTCACCAGCGGTTGCAACGCCTGTAATGATTCAACGAATGGATGGCCCTTCAAATAGTTTGTTGCAAAAAAATGCCACCGCTATAATCAGTGGTGGTTTAACAATCAATAATGATCAGGGCGCACCTGCAACAGCTTCGGGAATTACCAAAGGTAGCGGTGTGGGGCAAGTGTTTATTTCAACTACTTCCGTTACGGGTGCAGGTGTAAATTACACCGTTGCACCTACAGTTGGTTTCGCTGGCCCTACGGCTTTAAACCTAGTTACCAATAGCGGCTCGGGATATACAGTTGCCCCTACAATTACGATCACAGGCACACCAGTTTCAGGAACTGCTTTAACTTCAGCAAATTTTACCATAACTGTTAGTCAGGGCAAATTGGTTTCTGTTTATTTGAATACAGGAACTGCTGCTACTTATTCCAGCCCACCAACAATTTCAATTAGTGGAAATGGTACGATTGCATGGCCCGGGGGATGTTGGCCGACAGCAATTGTAGTTATTAACACAAACCGTCAGATCAATAACTTCGCAATTACCAATTCCGGATATGGATTTACAACTGCTCCAATAGTAGGCTTGGGAGGAGGCACAGCAACAACTGTAGCTTCAACTGCACCAACTGCACGCATTGCACTTTATAATATTGCTTACAATAATATTTCTCCACTAAGTGCAAATAATTCACAAAATGGAGTTGCGACAGCCGGCGCTGAAGTTCCTTCGAACAATAAGATTAACGCTCTATTGCTTTCCGGAAATAGCCCAATTGGCGGCGTTAAATTATTAGGCAAACTGGAGTTATTTGGTTCATCGCCTTTATCATTTTCAAGTGGTATTTTAGATTTGAATGGCGATACACTTTTATGCTCCCTTTATAGTTATTCCGGAACAACAGGAAGTGTAAGTGCAAATGTTTCAAATGGTGTTATTTCATTAACAGCTCCGGGTGGAAGTGTAACCCGCACATTTCCGTTTGATGGATCAATTCAAGTTGCAACAGGTACAGGTTCGCTTAGCACGGGCTCAACAATTACACAAATTTCTGCCAGTCGATTAGGAAGGCCAACAGGAACAGGTGGACCGATTGGTAAAAGAACTAATCGATTAAATATCCCGGTGGGTATGGTTTATGGTACCAAACCTTTAGTTACATTATTTTGGACTGTGAATGATAGTTTAGTTTCTGATCAGGGTGGATTGTTTGTTGGTCAGGCACCTGCTGTAAATGGACCGTGGACCACAAGGAGTACTGCCGTTGGCACAGCCAATACCCCACTTAGTGCAACAGGAAGCAAGCAAACAGCAGATACAATAACTGGCCCCATAGTACCAACAGGTGATGATTTTTATGCATGGTTGAGTACTTACACTCCTGTGCCTTTGCAATACAATATAACCCGCGCAACGAATACTACTTATAATTCAATTATTAATTCAGGCAATACTTTTACTTGGATCAGTTCATCAGGGGATGAGGCTCTTTCAAATGTTGTAACTATTCCCGGCTCAACATTTACTTATTGCGGTCAAGTGATTACAGGGTTTCAACTACTAACCAATGGTATCATTCGATTGGTTTCAACAGCAACCCCTGCATTTACAGTAACCGGCAGTACTTATTCGAACAGATTTGCACCTTCTGTTAATCCAACTGCCGCAATTTTGAATGGAAGTTCATTTCCATTTATGCTTGCTCCTTTTTATACCGACCTGATAAGTGATCCAACAATCTCAGGCGGTACTGCTATTTATGATGTTAAAACAAAATGGAAAATAACCGGAACAACCGGCGCAAGGAAAATAATTGCCGAGTGGAAAGATTTTACGATGTATGGTGTATCCAATTCACTGATAAGCATTCAGGTAATACTTGATGAAAGCGATAATAGTATTTCCTATAATTATGGTCCACTTCAAGCATTTAATGGGACACAAGATGCCCGCCTTAGTTATGGAGTTGGATTTACGGGAATTTTTGTGAATGATCCTGCATTGCAAGGACAGGTGTTAGCACAGCAATATGAGAATTCTGATGTGTTTTCCTATACAAATACTAACGTATTAGCAAGAGGTACAACCGGACTAAGTATTGCGCCATCCTGCAATTCAACAATAAAATTTACTCCGGGAACCGGATATACAGGTGGTACAGTTCCACCCACAACTCCTCCGAATAATGATGATTATTCCGGTGCAACTTTTATCGCTCCCGTTTCTGTATTACCTGATAATCTTTGTGGAAATATTTATTCATCGAGGTTTGCAACAGCTAGCAATAATGTTGCTGTTTGTGCCGGTAATAATGATGATGATGTGTGGTTTAAATTTAATGCAAAAAACATCAATACCAATGTTGTTGTGTACGCATCAGGAGGATATATCCCGAGGGTACAAGTGCTTAATAATTCCTTCAATTCAATCTCCTGTAAAGTTGGTATAGTCGAATCAGGTATGGCCAACAATACCACTTACCCGGGCGCAGGAGTATTTCTTAATTCTGCAATTATGACAATACCCGACAGTATATATTACGTTAGGATATATCATGAAAGAGGAGGAGTAAAGGCTACTGCCACAGCTTCTTTTTCTCCAGGTGGAGGAATTACCAATATTGTTATGAATAATAATGGTAGTGGATATAACACAGCATTATTTAGTATATCAGGAGGTAGCACAAGTGGGCGAGTTACTATTTCCGGAGGCGGAGGCATAGGCGCTATTGGAACAGTAAATCAAGGTTCAGGTACTGTTTCATCGATATCAATTAGTACAGCAGGTTATGGTTATACAAGTCAACCTACTGTTGATATTGAATCACCCAACTGGGGAATTACAGGTGAATTTGCATTAGTGGTATTGTCCCCAGATGCAAGTAATGATGAGTGTGCAAATGCAACGGAGCTTGCCAGTGCAAACTCTTTAACTTGTAATACTGGGCTTAATCAAATCGTAAATGTTTCTACTACAAATGCAACAGCTTCTGCAGATACTACATTATGCGGAATTGCTGATGATGATGTATGGTATTGGTTTGCCGGTACTGGTTATAATACTGTAACGGTAACAGGAAGTGGTGCTTATGATCCAGCATTTCAGGTATATTATGGAGGTATTGGTCCAGGAAATTGCAATTCAAAAACTTCCATTCTATGTCGTAATCTAAATAATACTGCCGGATCATCTGAGTCATCAGGTTTTACTACCATTGTTGGTCATATTTATTACGTAAGAGTTTATCATGCAGGAACTGGAGGCACAACAGCTGGTGCGCCTGCATCATTTAGTATTTGTGTGGTTTCAACAATACCAACTTGTGTTGCAGCACCAACAGCTCCATCTAATGGCTCATCACTTTGTATTGCGATAAATAGTACTTTGAGTTGGCCTGCTGTTGCCACGGCTACCGGTTACGATGTTTATTTATATCCATCTGCAGGCAGTGTAACATTGGTTTCAACCAATCAAGCAAATACAAGTTATACAACTTTAACTCCACTTACTCCTGGCAGTTATTCCTGGAAAGTAGTTCCGCGAAATGGATTTAGCTTAGCAGCGGGTTGTACTACGTGGAATTTTACTATTCTGGTATTGCCATCCGTTTCACCAACAACAAATAGCCCTATATGTTCGGGAGATTCTATTAAATTTTCTGCCGCATCAGGAGGAACAGCTTATTCTTGGAATGGCCCGAATGGATTTAATTCAAACCTTCAAAGTCCAATTAAACCTAATCCCGCAGTTGCTGATTCAGGATATTATAAAGTTACCATTACAAATGCCAATGGTTGCAGTAAATCCGATTCTATATATATAACTGTTAATCCAACTCCTGTTGTTCAAATCACCAATCCGGCAACTGTTTGCTCAAATGTTAAAGTGAGTTTATTTGACACTTTAATTACCTCAGGTTCGACGAATGGACTTGCTTATAGTTATTGGAATAACATCCAGGCTACTTCAGCTGTTATAATTCCTTATGCAGTTACTGTTGCAGGTACTTATTATATTAAAGGCATCACGACTGCTGGTTGTTATGATATAAAACCTGTGGTCATTACTCATATTCCTGCCCCAATAACATTGGCAAGCTTCATTAGTCCGATATGCTCAGGCGCGACTATTTATTTAACTGCCGGCGGAGGTATTTCATATGTTTGGAGTGGACCCAATGGATTTACTTCATCCCAACAAAATCCGAAAATCACTAACACTAATGCCAATACTTCCGGTTATTATTCAGTTTCTGTAACAGGGAATAACGGATGTGTAAAAACGGATTCAGTTAATTTATTTGTTGTCGCTGCACCATCAATACAAATCACCAATCCGGCTACTGTTTGTGCACCATTAACTGTCAATTTAACAAATTCAACAATTGTATCCGGTTCGCAAAGTGGTTTAGCATACAGCTATTGGAAAGATAGTATTGCTTATACAACAATAGCAGCTCCGGCAGCTATTAACGCTTCAGGAACTTATTATATAAAAGGACTTGCAAATACAGGATGTTCAACTATTAAGCTTGTTGAGGTTAGAGTAACTCCCTATCCTACGGCGCATATCATACCTAACAGTCCGCTTTGCGCTGAAGGAGGGACCTCTACATTATTTGTAACTGATTCAACTCCGGGATTAATAAATAATTACAGTTACGTATGGACACCCGGCAATTTAGTTGCCGATTCATTTCTTGTTACTACTCCGGGAACTTATGGTGTAACACTAACAAACAATGGTTGTACCGGTCCATCAACATCCATTTCCATGGCGTTAGTAAATTGCATTATACCATATTTTACTTCTTCCGACAGTGGAAAGTCATCCGCCATTATAGGTGAATTACAGCAAATTCAAAATAACCCTGATTCAATTGCTGATACCACTACAACAGCGGCTAATGCGGTTAATACAAGTTTGATTGTACTTGGCGTTGATAGTGTTTTTATTAATGTAATTCCTTTTGAAGGCATGTACGATTCAGTATTAACCTTGTTACAGAGTGTTGATTATGGTATGGTAGATATTGTTGATAATGGAGACGACTCCTTAATCATTACGGGAAAGTTTCCACAGGCAAAGTTAAATTTACTGGATTCGCTTACTACATTGATTAATGAAGTACATGTATTATTATCTCCATTTTCAGGCGCGGCAAAACCTAAGGGGATAGGTGTGGCCTATTCAAAAGGTGATATTGCCATTAGAGCTGATATAGCAAGAAAGGTATTCAAAGTTGATGGCTCAGGAATTAAGATTGGAATTTTATCTGACAGTTATAATAAGAAAGCCGGCAACCCTGCACAAGTTGATATTAATAACGGTGATTTACCGCCTGCAACATCTATTAATGTGCTTCAGGATTATCCTTTCGGAAGAAAATCAGATGAGGGCAGGGCCATGATGCAGATTATACGCGATGTTGCACCAAAAGCTAAATTGGCTTTTCGTACAGGATTTTTAACAGCCAGTAATATGGCTGAAGGTATAAGGGAACTGGAGGCGGATTCCTGTAATATAATAATTGATGATATTACATTTCCTTCTGAGCCTTTCTTCCAGGATGGTATCATAGCGCAAGCTGTGGATTCCGCCAAAGCACATGGTGTTGCCTATTTTACATCTGCAGGAAATTTTGGTGATAAATCCTATGATGCGGTTTTTAAACCCGCAACTCCACCCGCAGGATATGTGGGTCAGGCACACAATTTTGCAAGCACCGGAACTGATATTCTTCAACATGTTAAACTGTTGTCGGGTACTTATTGTATCGTATTACAATGGGAAGATTCTTTCTTTTCAATGGGTCAATATCCAGGTGCAAGCACCGATCTTGACATCTATTTAGCTGATGATTTTGGTAATCGCCTCTTTGGATTCAACAGAACAAATATTGGAGCTGACCCAGTAGAAATATTACCTTTTGTTGTAAAAGGAAACAGTGAAGCCAACATAATGATTGTGCGTGCAGCCGGTACTGGTAGTATGCGATTTAAATATATTGTTTTCCGCGGAGATCTTACCATTACTGAATACAACAGTAACAATTCAACAATTGTTGGTCAGGCAAATGCTATCGGAGCAATGACTGTTGGAGCCGCTCGGTACACAAAAACACCTGCATTTGGTGTGAGTCCGGCTTTGGTAGAAGATTTTTCTTCTGCAGGTGGAACAACAGTAAATAATTTATTAAGAAACAAACCAGATTTTATCGCACCGAATGGTGTAAATACTACAGTGAACCTTGGTGGAAAGAATATTGATAATGATAAATTTCCGAATTTCTTTGGTACTTCCGCTGCAGTCCCTCATGCAGCCGCTGTTGCAGCATTATTAATTGAGGCAAAGAAAAAGTTTTTTAATTTGGGAATGACGCCTGATGAAATAAAATCAATTCTTCAAAATACCAGTCGCGATATGGCAGCCGGTGGTTTTGATTTTGAAACAGGTTACGGACTATTGCAGGCCGATTCTGCAATTGCTTCACTCGTTTCCGGATCACCAATTGCCGATAGCCTTGTTGAGCCTGATTCTATAACACCTGGTTCTGCACCCTTTGTGGTTACCATTAATGGGGCTTATTTCATTCCTAACTCACAGGTATGGTTTAATGGAATATTAATTAGTTCTACTTATGTAAATTCAAATGTGATTACTGCGCAGATACCAGCGTTTACAGGGAATCCGCCATTATATATACATAACCCGGCAGTAACTACACTTGCGCTGGATGGTGGTAATTCTGATACCATTTATTTTTTCAAGAAGCATATAGTCATTACAGCCGACAACAAAACGAAAAAATATGGAGAAAAAATTCCTGCTTTTTCAATTTCAGTAAAAATTGACGGTCAACCGATAGATTCGTTGAATATTACATTGGCAGAACTAAAACTGGATAGTGTAAAGTACCTCACTTCGGCAGTCACCTTAAGTAATGTGGGTAATTATTTCATTGAGCCTTTTATTGATCCATTGGATCCTACTGATTCATTATCATCCATCTTGCTGGATAAGTATGCATACGAGTTTGACAATGGACTTCTTAGCATTGAAAAAATGCCACTTAACATCAAACCGAAAGACACTACCTTGGTTTATGGAGATAAATTAACAGATTTTAAATTTGTTTATGCTTATGATTCAATTGCGATAGACACAACTGACAGGCTAGCGATTCGTGCAGGATTGATGCTAGAGCATAGTAGTCAGATTGCTGATGCATTGGTACTTGTTGATTCCAAAAACCTGGTGAACTCTCGTAATCTGATCAATGCTGATATTCAACATTTGAGTTTTTTAGTAAGTGCCAGGAACCTTATCAATGCCAGGAACCTTATTAATGCCAAAAATCTGATCAATACAAATACAATTGTATATGATACAACCAGATTAATTGATGTTGATCCGGAGAGTATTTTTAATTACCAGGTAAGACCAGACAGCGCCAGGTTGATTAATGCAAGAAATCTTATCAATGCACGGAATCTTATTAATATCAATGCCAAAGCAGCGGTAAATGCAAAAAATCTTATTAATGGATCTGCCTATGTAAATGCCAAAAACCTGATTAATGCCAAGAATTTAATTAATGCAAAAAATCTGCTTAATTCAACCACGGTGTCAGATAGCAGTAATGAAAATGTAGTTGTTGTAATTGATGCTGACGACGTAAATGCGCCTTCTTATGATACATTGGAAGATTTCCGGTCCGTTAACATGATCACCGGCTTTACGGCAGGTACCTGGGCAATTGTTCCGGGTGCATACCTTTCCGATAACTATGATGTTTCTTATGATCTTGGAACTTTAACAATAACTAAGGCTGAGCTTAATGTATCTTCCAATGACACAGTACTTGTTTTTGGACAAACACCCGTATTCACACATCACATTAAGGGGTATCATTATTATGATGTTGACAGTTTGGTTTTAGCTGGACTTCCAACCTATTCCGTTATAGATAGTTTAAATCTTCCGGTATTGTCCGATACCATCCCTCCCGGAAATTATTTAGTTCTTCCAGGTAATTTGCAACTTATACAACCTGCAAGTTATACCATTTATTATAACAATACCGGAAATTTACTGGCACTTGATGCATGTACTTCGGCAAACTTTGATTCCATTACCAATTCCTATTTGCCAGTAAATTTTAGCGACAATAATGTATGTACTACTGATGGTTGTAATCCATTGTTAGGGCCTACACATATATTAATGCCTTTCGAAAACGACCATAATGTTTGTACAACTGATGGTTGTAATGCAATAACCGGCCCTACACATATTGCATTGCCGGTAGTAGATGATAATAATATTTGCACAACTGATGGATGTGATTCATTAACCGGGACAACACATATCGATCTTCCAATAATAAATGATGCAAACATTTGTACAATAGATGGATGTGATGCAATAGCCGGACCTACGCACTTGTTAATACAATTTGATGACATTAATGTTTGTACTGCGGACGCTTGTGATTCTGTTTCCGGACCTTTACATACAGTTATTCCAGTTAATGATGCCAATGCTTGTACAGCGGATGCTTGTAACCCAGTAACCGGACCAAGTCATATTCCGATACTTGTTGATGATAACAATGCCTGTACAATTGATGGCTGTGATTCCATTACCGGAGTGTATCATAACAACACTTGTAATGTAACATTGAATCTAAGGGCCTTTATAGAGGGATTTTATATTCCCGGAATGGATTCAATGATGGCAGTACTTGACCCACTTAATTTTCCTGCAATTTGTGATTCCGTTATTTTATCTATGGCAGATTCTGCAACCTATCAGATTGTATCTTCTGATACAAGTGTAATAAATACCAAAGGATATGGAACTTTTACTTTTGCCGGCTTAATATCCGGTCACCGTTATTACCTTGTATTAAGACATCGTAATTCAATTGAAACATGGAGTAAAGAAACAATTATTTATAACAACCAGGTTTTAAATTATGACTTTACAAGGCCGTAGAAATTTTGAATAAATCAAATCTTGTTTCATTAGTAGCCCGGGAAATAATTCCCGGGCTATTAATTTTATAAAAAAGCCTTGTTATTTTTTAATTATATTGATACCTGACCAGGTATTACCTTCGTCATTGTGAACCTGATCCTTTAATGGTTTCTTGGAATCGAATCTCTTCGAGGGATCTATTGCAATCGCCTTTTCAGTTTTCAATTTATTTACATTGAAAATACCTTCCGCTTCAAAAGTTGAATGTTCATTTTCTTTAAACCAGTGTTTCTTGGTTAGATCAGCACTTATATTAACTTGAATATTTTTTGGGTACCATTTATTATTAACCCCTTGGTATTCTAGTTTCTTGCTGATAATGGGATTGTCTATATCTAAACCATATAAAAAGAGAAGAGGCTTAATTAACACAGGAATAATAAAACGACCCTTGTATTCGATGTTCACAATGGCATTCGATTCAACATCTAAATAAATTTTCCCTTCCATTTTTACATGATCAAGCACTCGCCTTGATTTAAAATCGATTACCATCAGTTCTTTATTCTGATAAGAGGATGACGGGGCGAATGAATAATTGTAATATTTGAAAGTAGTACTGTCCAGGAATGGTTCTTTATCACGAACTATATCAAGACTTAAAATTGTTTCAGGACCGCCGCCTAATCCGCTAATTGATATACTTTCCTTTTCTTCTTTATCACCACCTTTCTTTTTTTGCTTTTCTTTTTTCTTTTTATTTTGTTCACTCATAAATGCAATTTTCTTTTTTTCATCTGCTTGTTGAAAAATTAGTAATTGGTGTTGGTTTTTTGTTGCTGTATCTGTATAGTTTTGGTAATAAGTTCGAAAAATTGCCTCATTAAAATCGATTAATGCATTGTTTTCTGTTACTTTTTCGCGGTAATAAGCTTCTGTTTGAAAGGGAGAATTAGGATAATTTGCCTTAATGCTTAAAATGGCTTGTTTGATGTAGTAGGTTGGAGGCAAGGGCCGGATTTGAATTTCCTTTACATCAACCATACTTGATTGCAAGCGAACCATTAATGGTTGGGTAATCGCACTCAGGACAAACATTACAGGCTTATATCCAAGCGAACTGATTGTCAAGGTATCATTTACCAAATCGGAAGGAATATAAAAATCAAAATTTCCTGATTCATTACTGATGGTGCCAATCAATTGCTTTTTTAAAGATATTGTTGCATAGGGCAATGGCTCTTTTGTAGCTGCATCACTTATGTTGCCCGTAATCAATCGTTGTTGAGCTTGGGTATTCGTAGTCAAAAGATTAATTAATGTTATTAAAATGATATTGTTCAATTTCAGCATAAATCAAATAGTCAAATTGGTTATAATTAATAAAGTTTGTAACTTTAAAGTAAGGTAAAGATATTTCAAAAAAATGAATACCACTTCGAGTTATGTTTTTTGGGGTGAACAATGCTTGATTAAGGAAGTTCATTGTTTTTTTAATGACAATAATCAATTTAACTTTGCAAGATGTGCTACAATATACAGGTACTTGAAAAGCGTGCAGAGAAAATGTCTAAAAGATATAATGCACAATTTCCACAAGGTGATTTATTCAAGCATGTTTATCATGTATCGGCATTTTTACATCCGCATTGGCCTGTGGTGACCCAACGGGCGGAAAGGACTATTAATTTTTATACTTGGGGTCTTATCCCTCACTGGGCAAAGACAAAGGAGGATGCAGCTAAAATAAGTCTGATGACTCCAAATTGCGTGGCAGTTACAGCTTTTCAAAAGCCTTCATTTCGTAATGCAATTGCTAGAAACAGGTGTCTTGTGCCGGTTACCGGTTTTTTTGAATGGCACACAATCGGAAAAAAGAAATTTCCATTTTATATTTTCTTAAAAAGCAAAGAAGTGTTTTCATTAGCCGGCATTTATGATCATTGGACGGATAAAGAAACAGGGGAAATCATTAGCTCCTTTTCTATACTTACAACAGTTGCCAATCCATTGCTGTCGAAAATTCATAACAGTAAAAAAAGAATGCCTTTGATTCTTCCTTTAGAAAAGGAATTGGATTGGATCAAGCCAAATCTTTCCAAGGAGGAGGTTACGTCATTTATGAAGCCGTTTGATGAATCATTAATGGAAGCCTATTCAATTACCAAACGCATCACTTCAAGAACGGAAAATAACAATGTGCCGGAAGTGATGGAACAGTTTCAATATTCTGAATTAGTAGCAGAAGGGCTATAGGAAAATAGATTTATCTCACTAAATTTAATTTTCTATTTTACGTATCACAACCCGTGCAGGAGAACCATCTGCATGTTTAATTTTTAAAGGAAGACAGATCATATCATAAAGTCCTTCATCAATACCTGTCAATTTTAACCCTTCTATAATCACAATGTTCTTTTTTAATAAAATCTGATGAACAACAGCACCGTTGCCAAATTCGGCAATCGATAAATAATCAATGCCAATACATGCAATTTCCTTTTCAGCTAGATAATTAGCGGCTTCTTCTGAGAGGTAAACATAATCTTCCTGAAATGGTTGTTTCGACCAATCAACAGATGAATGACGTGTTTTAAAAAGAAGCCTATCGCCTTTATTGATAGGAATTTCTTTAATCGCTTCTATGGTGATTTCCCTTTCATTACTGATTTCAATCACCCTCGCTACGCCAATGAGTGCCTCAAGTGATATTTTAGTAACATCATTGCCATCCTTGATAAAGTGAAGTGGGGCATCCAAATGAGTGGAAGTATGCGCACTCAGCTGCAGGCTGGTAACATTTACCTTATCCTGCTCCATGGTAGCAGCTTTGGTTATTCTGACAGAAATATCACCCGGCCAGTAGACCATGCCATCTTCAATACATACTGTAATATCAATCCAGGGGTTTTTTGTCATTTTGTAATCACAATATTAATTATTTTTACAAATCAATTGCAAGGGCTTTCTCTTAAATTAAAATTAAATATTTTACATTTTATATTTATTTGAAAGTTTTAACTTATAACCACTTTAACATGCTAGCACAAACACTGAAACATTTTTTCATTAGAGACTTGAATAAGCTTAAAGAAGAGATTTCGCTTTATTCCTCGGAAACTGATATTTGGAAAATACCAACTGGTATAAACAATTCTGCAGGGACCTTATGTTTACACCTTGTTGGCAACCTCAATCATTTTATTGGTGCCACCTTAGGCAATTCCGGATTTATAAGAGAAAGAGATTTGGAATTTAGTTTAAGAAATGTTCCACGGAATGAGATGATAGCTACGATCGATAAAGCAATAATAATTGTGGGTCAAACTTTTGATAGTATTAAGGAAGAAGATATGGGTAAAATATATCCGCTTGAAAAACATGGAGAGCGTGTTACTACAGTGCATATGTTGCTTCATTTGATGGCACATCTTGATTATCATTTAGGGCAAATAAATTATCACAGGAGATTGATTGCATGATTAGTATTAACTTTTCGTTGTTTTTTCAATTTTTAATACCTGAAATGACTGACAAATGATATAAAGTTCAGGAATAATATGATAAATTTCATGTTTTTTTCAAACGTTATTTTTAAAATGCGATTAAATTTGTATTTTATTTATTGTTATAAATTGAGTTTTTTACTAGAATGATAGGTTATTGGATAAGGCATGAAGATTTTCATTAAAAACATGGTAAGTATCCGTTGCAAAATGCTGGTAAAATCCGAGTTAGATAATCTTGGAATACATTACGGTATGGTGGAATTGGGAGAAGTAGAGCTCAAAGTCGGCTTAACAGATCAACAGAAGGTTCAGCTGAGGACTAATCTGTTGAAATCGGGCCTGGAATTGATGGAAGATAAAAAAAGTATTATTATTGAAAGGATTAAGAATATCGTGGTGGAAATGGTTCATTATGCCGATGAATTACCCAAGACTAATTTTTCTGATTTTCTAAGTAAGAAAATGGATTATGATTATACCTATTTGTCAAATCTATTCTCTGAAGTCACAGGAACAACTATTGAGCATTACATTATTACTCATAAAATTGAACGTGTGAAGGAATTGTTGGTCTATAATGAGTTGACGCTTTCAGAAATAGCATGGAAATTGCATTACAGCAGCGTAGCGCATTTATCAAATCAATTTAAAAAGATTACAAGTTTGACTCCTTCCTTTTTTAAGAAAATTAAACACAAAAGGCTTACTGCAATTGAAAATTTATAAACTTTAACATCAAAATAAGGTAATCCACCGTTTTTCTTCTTTTCTGATTTCTTCCGTTTAATAATTATTTTCTTCAGCTAGTTATTTGTTTTGAATAAATTGTATCAGTAAATGTTGTAACTTTTATTGAGTATTATATAAGTTGAAATTAAGGCGTTTTATCCACTTTTGCTGAATAATTGAAAAATCGAAGAATATCACAATGAAAGATTTAACCTTAGATGCCATGCCAGAGGCCTTTGAATGGAGGTCAAGAAAGGAAATGGTTCAGGCAAGGATTGCTGCTTTATTAAAGAAGGATGGTAATAAAAAAGTTATTTCTTCAAAAGTCAAGACCGCTAAAGAAGAAAGGATTGCTGATGAGAACACAGAAAAACCTGTAAAAGATAATAACTCTTATTAGCAGCTTTTGCTATTGTAATAACATTGAAATTGATTTAGGTTTAATTAACATACAATGGGGAATTTATTGTACCTCGTCGCTTTTTTATTGTTCCTTATTTGGGGGATAGGATATTTAGCACTCAACATGGGATCTTTTATACACGTATTGCTGATCATAGCCGCAGTTGCAGTTTTAGTCAGTATCATGCAAGGGAAGAGCCAATATAATTAATTTTCAATTTAAGCATAAATAAAATATATCAGCTTTCGAAAAAAAAATATTTTATAATAAAACTTAGTATATTTTAATAATTTTTTAATCTGCTATTTTTCTTTTCAACCACTTGAAGTTAAGGGAAAATATAAATTGTGTTTAGTAAACCAGTATAAATTATGTGAGAATTATGTAAAATGTTTCGTAATTTATGTAATGCAGATATCTTACAACCGACTGATCTTTATGCATTGAAAATTTACTAATTAAATCCATCTGAAAAATATGAAAAGGGCCATCTCGAATCAATACAGGATCATATTCAATAGTAAGCTGAATCTTCCTGAAAACGGGGAAAGCAGTAATAAGGATTCAAATTCCGGTCAACCTGATAATTTGCAATCCGAAACTGTGGAAAAAATTGAATGGATTCCTGTAGAACAAAAAGCAGCTGAGGAGCAAATTAAGAATAGTGTGGATATTCTGAATTTGAATTATGGAAGTCAGGATTATATATCGGATGAACGTTATGATTAACACCAGTAGAAAAAATAATTACAAATTTAAAAATGAATAACCATGTTACTCTTATCTTTATTAAGACCTGAAAAAAGTCCGGAATTTAATAGCCATCCGGGGATATTGAAAAAATCAATGTCAACCATCTGTAAGATAGTTGGTCATAGTTGGAAGTATAAAGATTATACTAACTGGATCAAGGAAAATGGAGATTGCTACGATTTTAAAGCTTCAAGAAAATGCACTTTATGTGAACAAAATGAGTATTTGTTTGATAAATGGGTAAGGCATGAAATGAAATCAACCTATGATGTTATTGGTGACACTCATTTATTAAAGAAATTGCCGCATACGCTAACCTCTTAAATTTACTTTTTGTTTACTTGTTAGATATTGTTTTAAATGGGTATTGAATGAAGGAAATGGGAGTTGTAATTAGAACAATTGAAAATATTACACATGATGTAGTGCGTCTAACAACTGATAAACCTTATCAGTTTAGATACTTTCCCGGTCAGGCTACGGAAGTTTCCATCAATAAACCGGGGTGGGATAAGAAGAAAAAACCTTTCACATTTACTTCCATACCTGAGAATGATTATCTGGAGTTTACGATCAAGACCTATCCATCGCATAACGGTGTTACTAATGAGATACTTCTGCTTAAAACAGGAGATCAGTTGCTATTGAATGATGTTTTTGGAAGTATCGGCTATAGAGGAGAGGGATTATTTATTGCCGCAGGGGCAGGGATAACACCGTTCATTTCCATTTTCCGTTACTTGAAATCTAAAGATCAGGTTGGAGGAAATAAATTGATTTTTGGAAATAAATTAAAGGCCGATATTATTAATGAACAAGAATTTAAAAATTTACTGCACCATAATTTTATTAATGTTTTATCAGAAGAAAAATCTCATTTGTATGAATTCGGATTTATCACAGAAAAGTTGATAATCGATAACAGTTCTGAAGAGCTTCAGTATTATTATTTATGCGGTCCTCCTCCAATGATGAAGACAATTGAAGCGCATCTTGATGCGATGAATGTACGGACTGAAAACATTATTAAAGAATCATTTTAAATTAGAATTGTTCCGGTTCTGATGGAACTGAATTGATTGAATTTCCAGATAACTTTTATATAAGTAACAAATTATTTCAATGTAATATGAACATTAAGAGAATTTTTGGATCCATTTTAACCTTGCTTGGAATTTGTGGACTTATTTATGTGGCCATTTTATTTGTTAATACCAATGGTGCCGGTAAGGATGTAAGGGCATTAGTGATGTATGGCTTACTTGGATTAGTATTTTTTATTGCCGGAATAGGATTAATACGCACTACAAAGGATGAGTCATAAGGTGTGAATAATGTAAGTTATTAACTTAGTTATATAAGGTATTTGTTTTGATTCATTAGCACTTTTACCTTTTGACAAATAGCTATGGTAGAAGTAAATAAGTTAGGAATATTACTGCAAAAAACCGACAAAGGTTTCGAAAATGAAGGGGTTTTAAATCCTGCTGTTATTAGTGATGGCAAGAGTATACATTTATTCTATCGAGCAGTGAGCAAGGGAAATTATTCCAGTGTCGGATACTGCAAACTAAGTGAACCGATGAAGGTTGAATTTCGTTTAGATATTCCACTTCTTTTTCCTCAGTTCGAATATGAATCACATGGGGTAGAAGATCCCAGAATTGTTAGGATAGATGATCTTTACTATCTTTCATATACGGCGTATGATGGTGTGAATGCTCATGGTGCGCTGGCTGTTTCAAAGGATCTGAAAAGTTTTGATAAATGTGGTATTATAGTACCCTGTATTACCTATGATGAGTTCAGCCATCTTGCGGAAGCTCAAGGTGCAATTAATGAGAAATATCTCCGATTTAATGAACATGATCGACTTTTAGAAAAACAAGGAAAAAAAATATTTATTTGGGATAAAAATTTAATTTTTTTCCCAAGAAGGATCAAAGGCAAATTGCAT
>JANOXC010000118.1:0-94628 GCA_031418215.1 Bacteroidota bacterium | reverse complement strand
AAAAAGGCGCATCCGCCACCACTATTAATTGCTTAAGTTTTCATATGCCAACTACCCCAAAATTTGACCGAATCAAAATCACTGTCCCTGCCTGTAGGTTCTAAGTTTTTATGCCTAATTTAGTCGGACAATAATGAAAATCTTTAGTTAATTCATTTATTCCGCAGGCTTTCAGAAATGCGCTGATTCATTTTCTTCTCATCGAAATCAGCTGATGTTTTAAGTGCCCCTTTACTCAGCGCTAATTGCAGATTCTTATTGCTATTTATACGCTCGATGGTCTCCGCCACCATTTCTATGTTTCGCGAATCAATATTAAAACCGTTAATGCCGTCTTTCACTACTTCTACAGGGCCGCCAACAGGAGGACCAATTACAGGTAATCCATAGCACATGCCTTCAAGGAGTGTCATGCCAAATGTTTCAATACATTGCCCAGGATTGGAAAGGTTCACCACGAGACTGGCGCGTTGGTAAAAGGGATGTACATCTTTCTGAACAGGGTGCAGGATTAAATTTGATGGTAATATTGTATTTCTAAAATAATCATTTATTTCCTCCTTGTTTGCATTGAGAACGAGTTCAAACTTAAGCTCTTGCATTTTAGCAGCAAGTTTTACAAATTCATTTATTCCTTTATATCCCTTTAACGAGCTAATCATTAGTACTACAAATTCCTTTTTCGGCTGCAGGTAAAAATCATGATTTGCGCGTTCGGCAAACTCATTCGGAAGCGCATTGTAAATAACAGTATTATTTACCCCGTGTAGTTGCTCTGCTTGCATCAGGTAGTTCGAAACATAAATAGCGGAATTTGCACAGGTAGATGCAATTCTTTTAAGAAATGTTTTTAGCGTCTTCGGCTGAATATAGCTCTCGTGCAGGTGGTAGGTGATATCCTTTCCGGTAAGCTTCCCCGCTAATGCAGCACCAAACGGTAATAAGGTGTTTATATATAACTGAGCATTCGTTCTTCGGTATTTCAGAATCATAAAAAAAACAACTGCCTGGCTTTTAAAGAAGCGCAAAAGACGTATCCATTTATTTTGATGAAATCGATATTTAAAATAACGGTAATTTACATCCAGGTTGCTTAAAAAACCATCCTTCCCCTCAGAGGTAATCAGGTCAACTTTATAGCCCGACTGAATCAGGCCTTTTATGACCATAGATAATATTAAAGGGCTCCCACTGTAATCATTTAATAAATGAACACAGACAATCTTTTTTTTTACCGGATCAGCTTGCATGCAACATCACTTTATCATAAACATCTCGCAGCTGTTCCCCCTTGAGGTTCCAGTCAAATCGTTCTTCGAATTTCTTAACGGCACCGGCAGAGAACTTGTAATATGTTCTGTCGTCTATATATAATTTCTTTATGGCAGCGGCAAATTCTGTTAAGCTCTCATCATATCTGCCATAAGGCACCCTTATTCCACATGTTTCATCAATGAATTCGCCGGGGCCACAATTCTCAAAACAAACAACAGGCATTCCATATGACAGCGCTTCGGCAACAACCATTCCTGCTCCTTCATGCGAAGGAAACAAAAACACATGTGCCTTCTGATACAATGATTTTAGTCCTTCTCTTTCAATCCAATTGATGAATTGCACAGCATCGCCAAGTCCCAGTTCTTTGGTAAGCTGGACTAGGTATGGTTTGTATGGTCCGTCGCCAACTAATACCAATTTGACTTTGGTTTGATCATGTTCGTGTAGCTGGTTATAGAAGCGGGCAAATGATTTGATGGTGATGTCAAAACCCTTCAGCGGAACAAATCTTCCCGCAGATAAAATAATAAACTCCTCTTCGCTTTTTTCAATATTCAACGAATGAGATTCTGAACTTACGGATGGCATTCGAAATGTTAAAGATTTATCAATGTTTAATACATCTGAAACACTGGAATTCATTGTTAGCACAGCATCAGCTCGCTGAACCGTTTGTTTTAAAAACGGATCCAATTTCCAGAATGCTTTTTTTACCTGCCATTTTAGTAATTCTGACAAGTATTGCTTTCTACCGTACACATGAATGATATAATCTTTCGGTATTCGTGGATGATGCCCAATAGGTCCCCATACGAAAGGTTTTTGTAATCTCCATAATCTTGAGGGTGTCCAGTCATTGTGAAAATTAAGATTATGGACTATATCAAAATGCAATTTTCTTTTCTTAATAAAATCCGGCAGAAAAAACTGCCATAGGTAATAATAAAGCAAGGCTCCTCTTCCTCCTTTCTTCCAGAAACTCATCCAATACGGAAGATCATAATATATAAAAGTTATATTCGAGTATACAGCTGAGGGGTTGTTCAACATATATTTCTCAATATGCGGTCTGGTATTTTGACGTGTTACAGCAAGCACTTTGTTGAATCGGGCTATCTGGCAGATAAAATTCCAGCCCATGCCATCTTCTGATCCATGGTATGGATTCACAGCATATGCACTTACTAAAACTGTTTTCATGATGCAGGTTTTAGAATTGTTTTATAAATCAGGCAACCCGATTAAGAGGGCCATTCATTTTATGTTCTTCCCTGTTTCTGATAACTCGTGCAGGAACTCCTCCAATAACCGAATTGGCAGGCATGTCTTTGTTTACCACTGCACCTGCTGCAATTACACAGTTGTCGCCAATGGTTACTCCATCAAGTATGGTAACTTTTGCACCTATCCAGCAATTTTTTCCAACACTAATTCCCTTCCGGGTAACGCCTTGTTCGCGAATTTTTTTCTTTATGTCGTCAAAGTTGTGATTCTCGGGGTGACAGCTCAAGTAAGGGCCAATGATGCAATCATCGCCAATACTTAATCCTCCTGCTCCTCCAAGATGTGCAAACTCTCCTATGCCAACATTTTTTCCTATATATATATGATCGCCCTGTTCGTTAAATGAAAAGGAAACCTTTAATGAGCTGTGTGAACCAACCCATACATGGTCGCCGATGTGCATACCTTTTTTACCGAAGCCGGATAAAAGAACGTGGTCGCCTATTTGAACCATTTTCCCAAATCGAATATGGGCAAGGCCTTGTAACCGAACACCTCTGCCAAGAAATAAGAACTGTGGCTTCTTCAATGCTGTTATGATGCGAAAACCCCTTAACAAGGCAATTGATTTTTGTATAATAAACCAAAACAGTAATGTTGAAGAAACATTACTGTCGATGGTAAATTGCGGGTTTTTTTTTCGCCCAATATATAGTACAATACTTCGGATCATTGTTTCGATTAATAGTTTTTTAAACTTTCCAGAATGTCGTTTGGCATACAAAAAGTGACATTGGTGAATAGCCCGTAAATCGATGCATTTCTTTCCCGTTCATCATCTCATCAGCAGGCCAATTTGCAGGATTGTCAGAATTATCCAACACAACATATCCACCATCTTTTACTTTCTCCTTTGCAACATCTAAACAAGTCGTCCTGCGGGTAAAGTCATTCATGCAGTCAACCAGGGCTATATCAAAATGTTTGTCTTGTAATTTTTTTAGATCATTTACCGTATCATTACCGCTCATGATCTGCAGGTTAAATCGCTCGGCATGGAAATGTTCAGGGCGTGCATTCACCTTGTTTTTTACCATTTGACCCCATTCAGCATCGTGCTCGTAAGTCGTTAAGTTTACTCCACGCTCTAAGAACCACAAAGAAGAATTACCGCCTCCGATTTCAAGCACTCTGATGCCCGGTCGAATCATTGCATCGAGAAATTTGATGGCATCCATTGTGAGAAACGGAATTGGCTTGCTCATTATTGGTGACCTCTTAGACTCAAGATATGTTTTAAGAACAAATGGTAACCTACTGATGCTATACCAGGATGGTGTGTTACCTTCATAGTCTGTGAAACGCAATGAAGCCGTCAGTGACTCAGCGTGCCCGTCATCGCAATTCCATTCAAGTGTTGTCCTTCCAAGCAATTTGTCAATTACCGGATGCTTGTAAGTAGCTGTTGCAAGATTTGTTTGAGGTGGGGTGTAATCTTTTCTTTTCATGTTTGTGATATATAGCTGATTGTTTTTTTATGCTGAAATAATATGCTTCATTACGGTATCAATGGTTCTTTTAATATCGGTGTTATTAATAGTGACGTACGCTTGATTTTTATAGGAGCCCGAGAAATCAAGGAACAGATGGAGATAATCGTCTGTCATTGTACGGATATCATGCTCACTTAGTTCCTGTTTTCGCAATAAAATTTCTTTTTCAGGGGCATAAAGGAAGAAGTTAACCCTGGGCTTGCTGATAAACAGGTATCCAAATCGCAGAAAAGAGCGGTTTAGTGATATATTGCTTCGTCGGGCGTCTATGATAAAGTCGAAATAATACCGATCGTATAAAACAGTGGTGCCCTTTATTTTATATCTGAAAAAAATATAAATCTGACCGAATAAATAATCGGCATAATAATAAAGGAAGCGGAACAATGAACTAAAAAAGTTATCGTTTTTGCCTTGGCGTGGCAGACTGGATGCCGCCTTTTGCTCAGCACTTTTCTTACCATGTTTTACACTGCTAAGGATAGGTAACAAGGAGGGTCGGTGTCGTAGCACTTTGATGTCGCGGTGATACTTCCTCTGCAGGATCTCTTTCACGTTTTCCAGTATGGTGGATTTTCCTGCGCCATCAACGCCGGAAAAAGTGATGGTGATGCCGCGCTGTTGCCATTTCTCTTTTATTACATCAAAAAGATATTGCGATTTGCTTAATAATTTCCTGAACCATTTATTTGCAGCATAGTTATTAATTTTATCCATCATCTTTTTCTTGTGTCGCTTATGATAGGCATATAAGTCTTCAAGCGTGTTGATGTGCACGTCATATTTGTGGGTGAAATGAGTGAAGATGATGCTTCGTTCTTCTTTTTCAAATGCTGAAAAATACTCACGATACTTAAGCGGTATTTCCGAATGATTTAAAAGATAAAACAATAGTATGTATTCAAACTGGTGATGTGGTGCGGCAATCTTTAATCCCTGGCGACTTAAAATGCCTTGGCTAAGCACCTCACCAGCATCCATATATATAATTCCTTTCCTGTCGAATCGGTGTATCAAATCGATTTCGAGATAACTCATGTCTTCAAAAAATATCCCTACAAAACAAACGAAATTCTTGTTGTCGGTTTTAATCCGCATAACGTGTTTTCCGCGCCTGATAATACCAAGAATTGCGGGCAGTTCATTTTTGTCAATTACCAGGTCGATATCTGCCGATTCAGGTAATTGATAAATGTCGTCATAGGTGTTTTTTAGAATAACATAGCGGTAACCCGAAATGTCATTAAAAAAATATTGCAAAAACTCCTGCCGCTGATTCATCTTTTAGTTCTTTCCGTTAACGTCTTCAAGGGCATCCATCCAAGCATCAACCATCCAGTGCGATTGGGTAAGCAATTCGTTTTCTTCTATATATAATCGCATGTAATAGCTGATGGTAAACAACAAATACAGCCTGTAATGAAGGTCTGAATCAATACGGTATTTATTGACAAGGCGCTGTACATTGTGTTTTTTTATGGTTTCATTGATCAGCTGTCTGATATTCTGATAGGACTGATGATGAACCATAACCTGTGATTGAAACATAAAATGAAACAGGTCGAACAACATAGGAATGCCATTACTTGATAATTCCCAGTCGTACACATAAAGTCGATGCTCGTCGCAATACATATTCCAGGGTGTAAAATCTCCGTGAGATACGGAAACAGGAATGGCCTCTTCGATATTTAATGAGTTGTATAGTTTGCGGAGTAAATGAATCACCCTTCTTGTCTTTAGTTCGTCCAATCCATTTGAAAGTGTGTGCTCTCGCTGCATCCATTCCATGTTGTTGCTCACTGCACTCCATGCGGCACATTCGAAAATCGTTTTCCGTTCGTGGTTAACGGAATACATCTCCGTGAGTGCGCGAACATGGATATCGCTGATGCGTTCGGCAGAAATTTTTGTGGCCGGCTTCACATTCGTTAACCTTGTATACGCTTTTATTCTTGAGTCTGTAACTCTCGGAATGCTTAGCGTGGTGAAGTCATACTTGCTTAGTTCTTTTAACATGGTAGTTTCGTTTTCTATTAAATCCTGTGACTTTTTACTAATCGGTATTTTGATAAAATGGGTTACTGTTTTTCCGTCGCTTACAGCAAGTACTACTTTCCGGTTATTGCCCCTTGTTCCTGTAAAAACTGCATACTGTTCTTTGTCGCTGATGTTATATATTCTTTTTACCTCTTTTTCCAGATTGTTTGCAACATAAAAAGAGGATGTCCCGAGCAATTCACCTAGGCCTACCCGGAAAAGCAACTTGGATACGGTTTTATAAACCCTTGCTTTTAATGATTCTGCGTTATAAAGAGAAAGGTGTGAGGCGGTGTTGTTCGCCGATGGCACCAACCAGCGCATCGTGCCATCAGGGTTGTTTATATATATAAACTTTTTCCCGGCAGACCATTTTTTTCTGCCGAAATAAAAATTCATTGGCTGTATTTCTGTGAATCCGTTTGCAGAAAGATTGAATTCGCAAGGATCTCCTTCGGTGTAATTGATTATTTTATTGCTTCGTAACCTTTCATTTGGATCATAAACCGTAAACGTCTCTGATGCTCCGCAAAACAGATTATGTAATAGCTGAAGATCGGAATACTGGATTGCTGTCGTTGACATTAGTGGTTTTTATACGCACAAAACGACTGACAGGTTTTAAGGCAAGTGAAAAAACTATAAAAAGATACATCATGATGCCATAATTGGTTTCGCCAAAAACCCCAAACTCAGTAAATGAGTTGATCATTACGGGTATAAACAAGGCAATACACAATCGCTTTTTGTCCTTATCGCTATTCACTGCAATAGCATGAACAGTGGCGGCCACTTGGGCAAGCACGATAAATAATCCAACAAGGCCAAGTCCGATCAGCACTTGCAAAAAGGTATTGTGCGTCATGGCGCCTGCATAGGAGCTGATGCTTTCAAATTTATCAGCGTAGTCAATCCTCATATACCCATATCCAAGCAATGGTTCGCGTGGGAAATTAAAGGTGATAAGGTCGCGCCAGAATGGTATTCGTCCCGTCATGTTTAAAACCTCATCCACATTACCTTGCTTGATGAACAACTGAAGTAATACGTAAGGTGCGGCCAGCAATAAGGTTCCGCTTATTAAAAGCTTCATTCGTATGGTCTTGCTTTGTGTGGCGAAATAAAGAATGATAATAAGCAACCCCACCATAGAGGATCGTGAACCGGTTAACAACAGCGAATACAAAAGAAGAGCCATCATCACCCATTTCGACCATTTGTTGAAAGCGTGTTTAAGTTCAATAATGGCTGTAGCAATTCCTATTACAATCAGCATTCCTAATTCATTGGGATTGATAATGAATCCGCCAAGCCTTGCCTCTTCTCCTCCATGCGTGTATCGATAAAATTTTTCAGGGTTTATCATCATACCAATAATAAATCCTGTGCAAATGATAAAAATTGAAGTGGCTGTAATTTTACTTAATCTGATGGGGTTATTAATGATTGTGTTGTTCCTGGAATAAATAAGTCTAATATATATATAACTAAAAAATAGTGTTTCGGCATCCATGAGCAGGTGCAATAAACTGTCATTAAAAGAAGATGTCCAAAACAAGGAGGCTACGCCCAATAATAAGTAAAAGGCATACAACAACGGGCTCAGAGAATATTCAAAGGTGAAATCGAATTTTCTTTGTTTTCCTGAATAACCGGAGAGCATTAGCATTGCCCAGCCGGCTGTTGAAAACCGCAAAATGATTTTAATTGATTGTGTAACTACCACCGCTTCTGATAGCATAAAATAGCTGCACAGCCTCATAATCAAAATCAATATTACAGAAAGGTAAAACAAACTGTTTTCCTGCCTGTAACGCAATGAAGTGGTTTCGCTCAGGGGCCCTGTCATGAATTGTAGATGGCGGTTAGTTTTTCTGCAATTTTAATCCAATCGAATTCTTGTTTTACCATTTTTAAAGAGGCTTCCTTCATTTTATCCAGCCCGCCATTTATATATAATTGATCGAAATCTTTTAGCGCATCCGCAATGGTTTCTACATTGTTGTTTGGAATATGGATGCCGCATTTATACTGATCAACCAATCCGCCTACATTGGTTCCTGTTGTTACCAGTAATGGCAGACCAAGCGCAGCCGCTTCTAACACTGCTGTAGGAGATCCTTCCGAATGTGAAGGATGAACAAATACATTCATGTTGGAAATGTGATTGCATTTTTCTTCTCCATACCGCGCACCATAAAATATTACCCTGTTACCCAGGTTGGTGGCAATCACTAGTTGCTCCAGCTTTTGCCTGTCGGGGCCATCGCCTATCAACCACAGCTCTCCTTTTCCATTTTTGTCAACATAAACGCTGAATGCTTTTATTAATAGGTCGAGCCCTTTATAATAATTATCCAATCTGCCACAAAAACCGAAGACAGGTGTTTTTCTATGCTGTAGTGATTGGTAGTGGAATCCCAATTCTTCAAAACTCTGTCCATTGGGAATAATGATCTTGTTTTTAAGTTTAATAATATTGGCAATGTTGTCATATTCACTTTTGCCAAGGAACTGAACCATCTTAGCATGGCGCAACATCCATTTTTCAAACCCTGATATATATAATTTCTTTAATAACTTGTTCTTACGCAATGCTACTTCATTAAAGGCTCCGTGTGGCGTATAAACAAAGGGTATCTTTTTAGCATGTAAAATTCTTGAAACCAAATAAAAGTCAGGGATTAATGCTCCGTGAATATGAAAAACAACATCGCCTTCCAGTTTTTCAATTGCCATCATCAGTAATGGATCAAGCCCGCGGAAAAAGTATTGAGAACGAAAGAGCCGTGTTATCACGTCTCTTTCAATAACAGGATCTCCAGGAGTATTGGTTAGGCCCCAAATTTCAACATCGCTACCCAGCTTGTGCAAATACAAAGCATGGTAGTGTGCAACCTTGCTCACGCCGTTCATCCTGTTTGGATTTGCTTTACCTAAAACAAGATGAATGACCTTTTGCATAAGAAGTTTTTTTCTTCTTTTTACGCCCAAAGCTGTAATATGTTACGTAAGAAATTTCCGTTTTTCGACTAAAATTCAAACTGCCTTAAAGCCACTTGATTTCCCTACGCAGCGACCAGGCATAAATTACCAATGTGATGAGCTGTGTAGAGATCAGTCCTCCAACAACGCCATAAAGTCCAAAAGTTTTTATCACCGGATAAGCAAGGGCCACGCTAAAAATGGAGCTTACTATAAAAGAAATAAAAATCAACCTTGTGTTTTCCAAAGTTCGAATAGCATAGCGAAATGGATAACCAAGAAATACAACTACATATAAAAGACAAAATCCTATTAATATGTTTTGGTATTCTAAATAGCCGGCTCCATAAAAAAAGTTAATTATCTGATGGCTGAAAATTGTAATTAATCCCAATAAGGTAAAAGTAATTGCGCCCATCTGCAAAGTAAATTTCATCAGGTATTTAAACAACTGCTGGTTTCCGCCAATGCGCTGTGCATTGGACGCCCTTGTAGGAATAATGTTTTCCATAGCCAGGAATAATACATGGGTGACGCCAACAATATTTTGCGCCATCCTGGTGGCGCCTACGGCTGCCGGGCCAAGTATGGCGCCCGCGGCAATAATAAACAGGTTGCCCGAAAACCATTGTAACACAGCAGTTGCGGTAAGCCATTTGGAAAAACTCCAATGTTCAAGTACAACAGCTTTTATCTCTTTAATATTAAAACGCAATTCCTTTAATGAAATTAATGCGGCAAGTGAGGCATATAAAAAAAATAATGCGGTAAGCAATAAAACAAATTGGGCGTCTATATCACGGACAAAATGAATTAAAAATGCGCTTAGCAGCACACCGCCATAGGCAATAATGTCAATCATAATTGCTTTATGTGCTTTGTTAATTACAAAGAAATATCGTCTGAAAAAATCCTGCAGCAGGAATGTGAATACAGCAAGCGGAAATGCAAGAATGATGCTTCCTACTTTCCAGTCGGGAAGAACATAACTCATCGCCAGAACAGTAAAAAAGGCTAAAATGCTCAGCGATGCTGCAAATAAAAATTGTTTGAAGATGAGCGCCTGCAAATACCTGCTTTTTTCTTCCGCATTTTTCTTACCGCTTAGTGTAAGCATCGGCGCAATGATCAGTGGCTGATTGATGCTGCTGGCAATGAGTACGCCAAGCCAGGCAATGCTGTAAATACCAAAGCCCTGAACTCCAAGAAATCGTGCTAATACTACGCTGGAAATAAAACTAAAACCGCTCACCACCAGCTGATCAGTATAAACTAATGCAGTGGCACTCTTTAAATAATTTTTAGATGCAGAAAGCGTAAGTTGCATAATATATTACCAGGCGAACAAAGAGGTGAGCTGGGGAACAATGTTCTTTTTTATTTTCTTTAATTTCTTGGTGTTGATGTATCCGGTATGGTTGCGTTTCTCCTGCATTGAATTCAAAACAAAATAAACTTCTTTCAGTCGGTATTCTTCTTTGATGAGTTCGGCATTGTTTATCAATTCAGCACTGGTGTCGTCCGCTTTCACTATATATAGATTAAGATCGCTCCATTTCATAAACGGTATTGCGTCAACATATTTTCCTGATTCAGGTGTATCAATGATTACGGCATCATAATGCTTGCTCAGTTCATCGATGATCTCTTTTGTCTTTCCGGTTGCCAGCAAATGATTGATGGGATGGTCAGCGCTGCCGGCATTAATGAGGTCCAGATTTGGGAATGGTGTGATGTTGATTGCATCATGAATTCCGGATTTATTGGTATACACATCACTTATTCCAATCGGGTTTCTGATATCAAACCACTCCTGTAGTGTTGGGTTGTAAAGATTCATGTCTACCAATACAACTTTCTTGTCCATGGCTGCTAATGTGCGCGCCAGTCCGGTAGCAACAAATGTTTTTCCTTCGCCCTTTAAAGTTGAGGTTACTGATATTACCAGCTTTTCTTTATCTGACTGGTTCAATAATATACGTGTTGTGAGTGCAGAAAAAGAATTGTATCCACTGGAGTTTTTAGAGAAGCGTTCTACATTTCCAATAAATGGTATGTCGCTTATTTTTTCCATGTCTTCTCTTCCGGATACTGATGATTTAATTAAGTGTACAAAATAAGCCGTTAGTATTCCCAATGTTAATCCAAGGAATAAAGCAATTCCCCAAACAACTTCTGCAATGGGCGACTCCTGTTCATAAGGCAGTGTGGCCACCTCTAAAATTTTATTAAAAGAAACATTAACCTGTGAGGTGATTAAGGCTTCGGTTCGTTTTTCAATTAAGAAATTATATACTTTTTCATAAAGGAAAAAATTACGACCGAGTTCGTTGAGTGTTGCTTCTTTTTCCGGTACCCCGTCAAATGAAGCTTTTTGTTCGTCAATTGCTGCATACACTTCATTTTGTTTGGTGAGCAACTCCTTGCGTGTGTTATTGACGCTCTCCACAAGGTAATCGCGTAATTGTGCTACTTCGTTTTCAATATTATAAACATGCGGGTCATTTTGTGTGTATCGTGTTAATGCCGTTATGCGTTCACGCAATTTGATGTTTAGTTTTGATACTCCTTCCGTAAACAACGGGTCAGAAATAGTGCTGTACTCAGGTCCTGAAATATCTACCTCTTTATTACGCCTTAAATACTCGCTAAGGTTTTCCAGCATGGCGAGCTTCATATTAATATCAACTTTTTGAATTTCAAGCTGACTTAATGTTTTAAAGGTGGCGTCTGTCTGTTGTGAGATATTTATTATTTCATTATCAACCTTGTACTTCTTAATGGCATCTTGTGCATTAACAAGTTCAGAGGTAACAATTTCAAGTTGTTTATTAATAAAGTCAAGCGTGCTGTTTGCAAGATCCTTCTTATCATTCAGCCCTTGTTCTAAATAAGCCTCAGCAATGGCATTAACTAATTTCATTGCTTTTTCCGGAACAGCGTGCTGATAATATATCTTGATGATGTTTACATCCTTGTCAACGGCACGAACAATAAAATCACGGTTCATCAGCTTTTGTGCAAGCGCCTCTTTATTATATATAATAAATCGGTAAGAGTCAGCCAGTCCCGATTTTGAAATGGCGTTATGATGAGCAGTGTCTTTTGCCACGGTAATGGTCCAGCCTTTTTCACTGATATTTTCTCCGATTCTTGCTTCGCGCTCAAAATCCTTGTCCTTGATTGAATAATAAATTTTGTAACGGTTGCCTCCAATATATTTGAAGTCGAATGTTTGCTCATTAAACGAATTGTCGGTAATGGTATAATCTACTTTAAAAGGGCATGTGTGGTACAACTCTTCTGTACGCAGATCGGTGGTTTTATAATACTCCACAAAAAAGTCCAGCTTCTGTAAGGCTTTTTCAAACAGATAGCGTGATTTTAATACCTCAACTTCTGTTTGTGTTTTGTTATTTTGATTGAATACATCGAAGTCCTTAAACAGTTTGGTTTCTGTTATACCGGAATTGTCTTCAATTTTAACGGTTGCGCTTGCCTGGTATTTAGGAGTAGCCGACTGCAAATAGCGCCATGCACCAAATGAGGCCAATGCCAGAAAAATGATGATGATATACCATCTTTTGGTTACCGGGGCAAGAATGTTTTTAATACTGTTTCGGTTATGCACAGCTGTTAGGGATTACTGTTATTGATCGATATACTATAAACTAATGCAATGGAAGTAATTAAACTGGCAATCGGTATAAGCTTATTGGCAAAACGATCCCATGCTTTGCCGCTGGTTGGTGGAATATATACAACGTCGCCGGGGATTACAGTAAATTCTTTTGCGGCAACCGATGCGGTATTGGTTAAGTCGATTACCATTTCACTGGTTCCTCTTACTATTTTTACTTTCGATGTCTTGGCATAATCGGTAAGCCCTTGTGCATGGCCAATTAAATCTATAAGTCGGCCATTATCTCCGCTGAATAGGTAAACACCGGGGCTTCGAACCTCTCCCAGAATTGTAATCTTGTTATTTAAAACACGAACAGTGACAATGGGGTTCTGAATAAACTTACCGTATACTTTTTCTAAATAGATAATGGTCTCCCGAACGGTAAGCCCTTGTAATTTTACAGTTCCAACTTGTGGTAAACGAACTTCTCCGTTCATATCAAGCATCAGCCATTTTCCATTTTCTTCTGCAAGACTGTATGTTCCCTGTAGTGATCCCACACTGAGTTCTTCATGATCCCATACACTGACCAGAATTTTATCATCGGGCATCAGTACTTTTTCTCCAACAATGGTATCGATTGCCACGCCGGCTGTAGGCGCAACAACAGCTTTATTGCTGGTGAACATCACATTCCTCTGGCAAGCGCTCATCAGAAATAGGCTGATGGCGGCAAGGATATAAATCTTTCCATTTAAGAAAAGTTTTTTTGTTGAATACATTACAGTTGATTAATGGTTTTTGTATCAGATTAATTAAACACAGGACCACAACAAAAGGTTACACTTTTTCTTAAAATATTACATTTTGGCGAACTACCTTTGCAATCCTTTAATTAGGCTAGGTATAATGACATTAAAAGAGTTCGTATTAATTAAGGAAGAAAATAAGCCGCTGCTGGTAGATATTTATGCAACCTGGTGCGAACCTTGCAAAATGCTGGATGTAATTCTTAAAGAGGTTGAACAAAACCTTGCAGGTAAGGTTGTCATCCTTAAAATTGATTTGGATGAGAGTCCGGAGTTAAAAAATGAATACGATATTATGAGCGTTCCCACACTTATGTTATTTAACAACGGGGAATTGCGATGGAGAATGGCCGGCTTTATGATGGGCATCGAGCTCACAAAAAAAATCAGGGAATTCATTTAAGTCTGCTGAATAAGGCTAAAACCTTACTAATAAACAGGCGCCTTTAAAGTCTTTGGACATTTGAGGAACGAGCATGCCTGTTACATTACTTCTTTTCTTTGAATGCCAGTCCATACAACCAAGGTTGGCCGATAGAATTCCAACGCCCGCGCCGGCAATGACATCTGAAATCCAGTGCTTGTCATTAAGTATACGCAATACACCTGTTGCTGTTGCTGCGGCGTATCCACCAATCGTAAACCAAATGGAATGTGATTTTCCATATTCATTATATAAAAACGTTGCTGCCGCAAAGGCTTGTGCCGTATGCCCGGAAGGAAATGAATTGTTAGCCGAACCATCAGGGCGCTCCACTTTTGTCAGTGTTTTCGTGGTGTAGGTAAGCACACTCATAATTACCTCTGTCTTAATAAAATGTAATGCCCGTTGATGAATAACAGGATAGCTGTTTTTCTCTGACAATTCCATTACGCCAACAATGGCAAAGGGAACAAACTGCAGGTAGTTGTCTATTTCTGTATGAAATGAGCTATAGTTTTCATCGCGCCACTCGTTAACATTGTATCGGATATCATCATGAACAGTTAAGTAGGCGCCCGTTATAATTAATGCTGATGGTAAAACAAAAGCCCTGTAAGTATAGTTTCTGCTTTTAACTATATATATGCTGTCGGGAGAAGTTGTTTTTGATGTCTGCGCCTTTACTGCGGTAATGCCAAATAAAAAGTAGATTAAAGAAAGTGTTACCGCTTTATTGTTCAATGACGATGTTGTTGTATAATATAAATCAACAAGCAATTTTTTCCACTCTTTTTAAATGTCTTCCTCCTTCAAAAACGGTGGAAAGAAAAATAGCTGTCATGGATTCTGCAATTTGTTCGCTCACAAAACGTGCAGGAATACAGATAATATTAGCATCATTGTGTAGTCGTGCCAGTTTTGCAATTTCATCATTCCAGCAAATTGCCGCTCTAATACCTGCATGTTTATTCGCTGTTATCGCAACACCGTTGGCGCTTCCGCATATTAATATTCCCATATTAAACGGGTCCTTTTCTACCTTGGCTGCAACAGGATGTGCAAAATCAGGATAGTCAACAGAGTCGGGTGAATGGGTTCCCTCGTCTGTAATATCATATCCTTTTTTCGAAAGGTATTGCTTTAGTTTTTCTTTCAACTCAAAGCCGGCATGATCTGCTCCAATAATAATTTTATTCATGGCCTTATTTTTTATATATAAATATTATTTTACCCTTCAAAAGTATACAATATTCTCGCCTCAAGTGGTAAGTTATCTTACTTTTGTTCCTTCGGATCGGATTTACGACATGCAATTAATCAAACTCATTTTCTGGATCTCATTCTTTGCTGTACTTTATTCCTATATTATTTATCCGTTGTTTCTGAAATTGCTTTCCCTGTTTAAAAAACCAAATAGTATAATTTACCTTCCCTCAGAGGATTTACCTAAAGTGTCAATCCTGATTGCAGCTTTTAATGAAGAAAAAGTAATCCGTGAAAAAATTGAAAGTGTATTAAAAAGCAATTATCCCGCTTCTTCAATAGAAATCATTGTCGGCTCTGATTCATCAACTGATTTAACAAATTCCATCGTTGAGGCAATTGCTGCTGTTGATTCGAGGGTAAGCCTTGTAGAATTTAATCAAAGATCGGGCAAAGTGACAATAATTAATGCGCTTGTAAAGCTGGCTATTAACCCCGTTCTGATACTTACCGATGCCAATGTAATTTTTTCAAAAATTACTATTTATGAGCTGGTTAAACATTTTAAGAATGATTCGATTGCATTAGTAGATAGTAATATGGTGAATACAGGCATTAAAAAAGACGGTATTTCGCTTCAGGAAAAATCATACATCAGCGCGGAAGTATATATAAAACACTATGAAGGTTTATTATGGGGTACAATGATGGGGCCTTTTGGTGGATGTTTTGCTTTAAGAAAATCGTCTTATTCGCCGGTTCCTGCACATTTTCTTGTTGACGATTTTTACCTGAATATGAAAGTGTTACAATCTGGAGGAAAATGTATCAACGAATTAAATGCGAGGGTGTATGAGGATGTGAGTAATGAAGCCGCTATTGAGTTTAATCGTAAAATCCGTATTGCAGCCGGAAGTTTCCAAAACCTCTTTTTGTTTCTGCCTTCACTATTACGAATCAACACAATAAGTTTTTGCTTCTTTTCTCACAAAGTTTTGCGATGGAAGGGGCCTTTTTTTATCCTTTTTTTTTATACCTGTTCCATTCTTTTATATGATCAACTTTTTTTCCGCTATTTCTGCTGGCTAACTACCTTTATTATATGTACTCCATTAATTGATTACCTGCTTCATCGTGTCTTGCGAATAAATCTGTTACTGTTGCGTTTCCCGGCTCATTTTATTACAACAAATATGGCCCTGCTTTTTGGTTTTTTCAGGTATATTATTGGTATACAGTCAGGAATATGGCAACCAACAAAACGTCATCAGTAACGATTTTCCTCCTAAAAATGTAAAAAAGTAATTGTTCATAAGCTTATCAACACCCTATTTTTACTACTGTGATAAATAAGCACTTACCTTTGCTTTTATGAACAGTTGACCTGTTAACAACGCTAAAAACCGGGTGATAACAATTCCACAAGTTTATTTGGAATAACCGGTTCTGCTGTGCTTATGTTGAATTGAATCATAATCCAAATATTATGCATTAAACTTTAACACATCATATGAACTAAACAATGAACAATTATCACCATTTATTGGTGGAAAGATATTAACGAAGGGAGAAATGAACAGGTGTTCATAACGATGAGTAAATATTCAACAGCAATGAGTTAAGCACTTTAAAATTGTTCAAGCAGTGTTCCTAACAAATGATAAAGTCTGTAAACAAGGGTTTACGTATAAACTTGCGAACCGAACTAACAGACCATTATAAACAATAAGTATTTTATTAAAAGATTAATTATTTATAATATGCTTACAAAAGTTGAAATTGAAAAGCGGGGATTTGCGGATGAAGAAATTGATCCATCTTTGGACCTGTTTGAAAGCATCGCCCGTTTAAAGAAAGAAAAAAATGCCATTGTACTTGCCCACTATTACCAGGAAAGTGATATTCAGGATGTTGCCGATTTTATTGGAGACAGTTTAGGTCTGGCGCAAGAGGCGGAAAAAACAAATGCCGACATGATTGTCTTCTGCGGCGTGCATTTTATGGCAGAGACAGCAAAATTATTGAACCCCAATAAAAAAGTTGTACTGCCTGATTTAAGGGCAGGGTGTTCATTGGCTGATTCTTGTCCGCCGGATTTATTTAAGAAGTTTAAAGAGGAGCATCCTGACCATGTAGTAATTTCTTACATCAATTGTACGGCCGCAATTAAAGCTTTAAGCGATATAATCTGTACGAGTTCAAATGCAGTTAAGATAGTCGAAAGCGTTCCACCCGATAAGAAAATAATTTTTGCACCTGATAAAAATTTAGGAGCCTGGGTGGCTAAGAAAACAGGTCGCGATTTATTACTATGGAATGGAACCTGTATGGTACATGAGATTTTCTCACTACAAAAAATTACGAAATTAAAACACCTGCATCCCCAGGCTTTATTGATTGCACATCCGGAATGTGAAGAGCCTATATTAAAAATAGCAGATTTTATAGGCTCTACAACGGCTTTACTAAATTTTGCTACTACCAACCCCTCTAATACATTTATCGTTGCCACAGAGTCCGGAATAATGCATCAGATGCAAAAAGCTTCACCCGGTAAAACCTTTATACCCGCACCTCCTGATAATAACTGTGCTTGTAATGATTGTCCGCATATGAAGTTGAACACACTTGAAAAAGTATATTTGTGTATGAAATACGAAATGCCGGAAGTATTGATTCCTCAAGAACTGATGGAGCCGGCATTGCTACCACTTAAAAGAATGCTGGAACTCAGCAGATAGCCAATGAAGAGAATTATTATTTTATTTTTTTTATTGATTTGTTTTTTTGCAGGGTATGCCCAAACAGGTTACCAGAAGTTTACCTATCCAAACGGACAGGTAAGCAGTGAAGGAAATTTTGTTAATGGAAAACCTGACGGCAACTGGAAAAGTTATTATGAAAACGGTAAACTAAAATCAGAGGGTAACAGAAATAATACGTTGCTGGAAGGAATTTGGAAATTTTATGATGATAAAGGAAATAAGTTATCAGAACATAATTATGAAAAAGGCGGACGTAACGGAATACAAAAGGAATATTACCTGAATGGAAATGTTTCATCAGAAATTTGGATGAGTAAAGGGATCGTTGATAGTGTTGCAAAATACTACCGTGAAGCAGGACATCTTTCAAAAACAATAAAGTATGTAAATGGAGTTGAAAATGGATTATCGAAAGAGTATGCAGACGACGGAAGGGTTGTAACTATCAGCAACTATAAAAATGGATTTCTGCAAAAGCAGGAAAAAATAAACCGCATTGATAAATTTGGATTCAAACAAGGAGTTTGGAAAGAACATTTTGCCAACGACCAGGTAAAAAGTGATGACGTTTATAAAGATGATAAGAAGAACGGGATGTTTCGGGTTTATTCCGCAGACGGATTGTTGTTAAAAATTGAAGTTTTCAAAGATGATTTATTAGTGGTCAACGACGCGGTTAATCTTAAGTTAGATATCAAGCGCGATTATTACAATAACGGCAGACCAAAATCTTCAGTAACATTAATCAATGGCGTGAAGTCTGGTGTTTACAGAGATTATGACAGAGAAGGAAAAATAACGGCTTCTAAAATCTATGATAAGAACAACATTGTTGCTGAAGGTGGAACAGTGGATGGCTCAGGTCAGCAGCAGGGCCATTGGAAATATTTTTTCCCAAACGGAAAAGTGAAATCTGAAGGAAAGTTTAAAAACGGAAAAAAGGACAGTGTATGGACCTTTTACTATGATAACGAAACCATACAGCAGAGAGGCTCCTACAAGGAAGCTTTACCTGTGTCAGAATGGAAATGGTATTACCCTTCCGGTAAAATTTTGCGAGAGGAAATATATAAGGATGGAAAAGAAGATGGCATATCCAAAGAATACAATGAAAACGGCGACGTAATTGCTGAAGGATTATATATAAAAGGACAGCGCGACGGAGACTGGAAATTCCGTAATGGGGAATATATTGCCGAAGGCACGTATGTGGAGGGAAATATGGATGGCAACTGGAAGCAGTATTTCCAGAGCGGAAAATTAGCCTTTGAGGGCGAATATTTGGAAGGACAGGAAAACGGAACGCATAAATATTATTATGACAATGGTAAAATCAGGGAAGAAAGATCTTACCGTCTCGGATTAAAAGAAGGCACCTGGAAAACGTATGATATCGATGGTGAATTGGTTTTAACAACAACCTATCAATCAGGACAAGTGAAAAAGTATGAAGGCGTAAACGTAAATGAGCAACCGAAATAATATATATATAATTTTATCCGCAAAAGGCAATGGCAAGAAAGGCTGATTTTTACTTTATGTAAACATGAAGCCAATAGCATTTAAAAAGCAGGAAATCAAGAAATGGGCTTTCATTGGAGGCGCTCCACGTTCAGGAACAAGTTTGTTGCAGGCCATTTTAAATGAACACAGTCAATGTGTATCACCGCCGGAATCACATATCCTCGAGACTTATGTATATGCCCCTACTTCACACTTTGAGAGGAAATTCAGCGATCAAAAGCAACTTATAGAATTATTACGAAAAGACAAATGGATTCACCGACTCGGAATTGATCCCGAAGAAATTGTAAGGAATCTTCCAGATGTTGCTCATCCATTAACTCTGTTCAAATTGTTTATGCAGCAATATGCATCCGGGACAAGTAAGGAGGTACTTGTTGATGGCTGCCCTATTAATATCTGGTACCTTAAAAAATTAAATGTTGATTTTCCGGGTTGTAACATTTTGCATATTGTGCGTGACCCACGAGATGTAGTAATGTCGACTATGAATGCGGAATACACTAAGAGCTTTGATTTTCCGCTGACTCAAATAGCAAAGCAGTTTATGGAAAGCTATCTGCAATCAAAACGGTTTGCGCATTTATATGAGAACAGGTATTTAAAGATCTATTATGAGGATTTGATTTTAAGCCCCGAGAAGGTTATTCGTAATGTTTGCAAATGTCTTGATATAAATTTTGAAGAGACGATGTTGGATTTTCATAAGAGTTCACAGAAGGTTTCATCAGAAGAAGAGGTTTGGAAAGGAAATCTCTCAAGACCTTTTTTGAAAGATAATTTTGGAAAGTGGAAAACGGCAATGAAACCGGAAGATATAATGCTTATTGAATATATCTGCAAACGTTTTTTTGAAATTGAAAATCAGCATTATTTATTAAGTGAAATTAAAAGTATTGGCGGATTATTAAAGAAATTTACAACATTGGCATCCTATCGTTTTTCAGAAATTAAAAAGCAATTGCGCAAGCAAATCAACGGAAGAAGAACGACTACTCAATTAGATGCTATGCCACCTTATGAACGATTGCGCGCCAATGGCTTTTTAAAAGTATAAAATCTATCTTCTCCTCTTTTTCTTTTTACTAAAGGAATTACTACCCGCCTTCTTCTCTCTAAACCCACCCCGTTTTTCGTCTCGCGAACCCCTGGAACTATTAAACGAAGATGTTTCACGCAATTTATTAAACACAGCTCTTGGCGGCGCAAACTCATCGTAAATCATAAAATCGATTTGCTTCTTTTGAAGGTCGGCGGATTTTAAAACAACTTTTATCGCATCACCCAGTTGATATTTCTTTCGTGTTTTATGTCCGGTGATGCAATAATTCTTATCATCAAATTCATAATAATCATCCTGCAAATCACGCATCCTTATCAAACCTTCGCACTTGCTTTCCACAAGTTCAATATATATTCCCCATTCGGTAACGCCGGAAATGAGGCCGTTAAAAATTTCTCCTTCCCGCTTCAATAAATACTGTACTTGCTTAAATTTGATGGAAGCACGTTCCGCTTCTGAAGCCTTAATCTCCATATCGGTGCTGTGCTTACATTGCAAAAGCAATTGCTCTTCATCAACAGGTTTTCCGCCCTTCATGTAATGATCCAATAAACGATGCACCATTACATCGGGATATCTTCTGATGGGTGAAGTAAAGTGGGTATAAAAATCAAAAGCCAAACCATAGTGGCCAATATTGTCTGTGGTATAAATCGCCTTCGACATGGTACGAATAGCGAGTTGCTCCAAAACATTCTGTTCTGCTTTACCCCGCACTTCTTTCATGAGGGTATTTAGCGAATGTGCAATTTCTTTTTCTGATTTAATATTTACACGGTAGCCAAACTTTCCTGCAAAAGCGGCAAAGTTGATGAGGCGTTCCTGTACCGGGGAGTCGTGAACACGATAAACGAAAGGCAGAATTACATGGTCTTTCGCAACTACGCCCTTTTTTACTGTTGGGTATTTAGCATGGTGTTTACCAATAAATTCTGCTACTTTACGATTGGCCAACAGCATGAATTCTTCAATCAATTTATTACTGTCTTTACTTTCCTTTATATAGACATCGAGCGGATATCCTTTTTCATCCAAACGGAATTTCACCTCTACTTTTTCAAAAGTAATAGCACCCAGCTTAAAACGCTCCTTGCGCAGTTGCACCGCAAGATGCTGGAATATTGCCAACTCATCACTCAAGGGGCCCGTTTTTGTTTCAATTCCCGTTTGTGCTTCTTCATAAGAGAAACGATGCTGAGAATGAATGATGGTGCGCCCAAACCACTCATTCAAGACTTCCGCCTGTGCGTTGATTTCAAAAACGGCACTGTAACACAATTTATCTTCTCCGGGACGCAAAGAACAAACGTGGTTGCTAAGCTTTTCCGGCAACATTGGAATAACGCGGTCAACCAGATAAATGGAGGTGGCGCGCTCAAGGCCTTCCTCATCTAATGCAGAACCCGGCGTTATATAATGTGAAACATCAGCAATATGAATTCCGATTTCATAGTTACCATTGTCGAGAATTTTGATTGAAAGGGCATCATCAAAATCTTTTGCATCAGCCGGATCTATGGTAAAGGTTGTTGTTTTACGAAAATCTTTGCGCTTCTTGATTTCTGCTGCAGCAATCTGATATGGAATTTCTTCCGCTTCTTTTTCCACCTTAGCCGGAAAGGATAATGGAAATCCATAATCAACCAAGATGGCATCCATCTCTGCATTATTATCACCCGCCATACCCAGCACCTTAATGATTTCACCTGCAGGATTTTTTGAATCCGGTTGCCAATCGGTAATTCTTGCAATGGCCTTTTCACCATTGAGCGCCCCATTCAATGCAGATAAAGGAATAAAAATATCAATGCCATTTCTTTGTCCTTCTGAAGAAAGAAATGCAAATTTGCCCGACACCTGAACAATTCCGGAGAACTCTGTTCTCGCACGTTCCAGCACTTCAACAACTTCTCCTTCTTGTCTTTTGCCCTTGCGCTGTGCATAAACGGTCACTTTTACTTTATCTCCGTGTAATGCATTCAAAGTGTTTTGACGCGATATATATATATCATCTTCAAAATCGTCATTCATCACATAGGCCGCACCACTGCTTGTCATGTCGATTTTACCAACGATGAACTGCTCAACAGGATAGAGCTTATACTTTCCTATTTCTGTTTCCATCAACTCGCCTGACAAAACAAGCGCCTCAATGCTGCTGATCACCTTTTTGCGAATTATTTCTTCGTCAATCGTTTCAAATAAACTTTCTGTGGACTCCGCAAAAGGGTCCTGCTGAAGCTTCTTCAGTACTTGTTTATGGTTGTAATGTTTAAAAGGGTGTGCCTTGAAAATCTTCACAATAACTTGTGGAAGTATTTTCAATGCGGAATCCTGTTCCTTTTTTTGGGGAGGCATTAGTAAAATTGTTTAAGCGAAAGTAGGTATTTATACTTGTCGGGTTGATGTGACTGAATTAAAACAAAAAAGAGCAAGCCGTTAAACCATTAATGTGATCACTGCCCGCTCTATTCGGCCATTCACTGGAGGGTTAAATTTAATAACACGCACTGTGATATGAATAGCAGCAAGAAACGAGGCAGACATCTGCTTTAAAATTCTTCCTGCAACGGCCTCTATGAGTTTAGACGGCAAAGCCATTTCCTGATGAACAAGATCGTGTATTGTTTTGTAATCGGCTGTCTGAGTTAGATCATCGCTTTCAATCGCTTTTTGCAGATCCATTTCCAAAACCACATCAACCGCAAATCGCCCGCCTATTTTAGTTTCTTCCGGCATACAACCATGATAAGACCAACATTCAATTCCTTCAATGCTTAGTATAGAAGTTTTCATAGTAAAAAATATTTATATTAAACCAATCAGGCCATTGACTTCTTTTTCATTTCTGCGAGCGCAAATTCTATACGGTGGCAAACATCTTCCGCCCCAAGCAGGGCAACCATATCAAACAATGCCACACCGGCGCCAACACCGCTTACAATAACGCGGAACAACTGCATCATGCCGCCCGGATTAATACCCATTTTTGTTGCGGTCTCCTTAAATGTGTTTTCAAGATGAGGCAAGGCCCACACAGGCGCAGACTTATATATATTAATTAATTCGGTAAAGAATGATTCTGCTTCTGCATTCCATTTTTTCATGAGTATTTGCTCATCCAAAACCTTAGGCGCAACAAATAAATAACTTCCCGTATTCCATAATTCATTTTCAAAATGAATTTTTTCTTTCATCAGGCGCACTGAATCTGTAACATATTTGAGCGTAAGTCTGGAGGCAGGAATTTCATTTTTCGTCTTTAGTTCATTTAGAAAACGCCCCGCAACAGCTTCGTCGTTCTGCAAGCGTAGATATTGTTGGTTAATCCACTTTGCTTTCTCCGGATCAAACTTCGCTCCTGCTTTATGGATGCGCCCCAGCGAAAACGACTGAATCAAATCATGCATCGAAAAGATCTCGCGTTCTGTTCCGTCATTCCAGCCCAGTAAAACAAGTATATTAATAAACGCTTCCGAGTAATAACCTTTCTCGCGGTAACCACTGGAAACTTCTCCGGATGCTGGGTCTTTCCATTCCAAAGGAAATACAGGAAAACCAAGGCGGTCGCCATCGCGCTTACTGAGCTTACCATTGCCATCGGGTTTTAATAACAATGGAAGATGTGCATACTGCGGCATTTTTTCTATTAACCCAAGTACTTTATATATATAAATATGAGCAGGTGCAGAAGGGAGCCACTCTTCACCGCGGATGGCATGGGTAATTTCCATTTCAATATCATCAACAATATGCGCCAGGTGATAGGTTGGCATTCCGTCTGACTTCAATAAAACTTTATCATCAACTAAAGATGATTGGAATGAAACTTCCCCGCGAATTAAGTCGGTAAAAGAAATATCATCTCCTGCAGGAACCTTTAAGCGAATAACATGCGGCGCACCACTGTCAATTAAGGTTTTTGTTTCTTCTGCCTTTAAGGACAAAGAATTATTCAACCCCAGTCTTGTTGCAGCACTGTATAAAAAAGAAGTGTGTTGTGCTTCTGCATCCTTGCGTTTTGCATCCAGTTGTTCTGTTGTATCAAAAGCATAATAGGCGTCGCCTGATGCAATCAATTGCTCAGCATACCTTTTATATAATCCCGATTCCTTACGCTCACTCTGACGATAGGGCGCATGTTTACCGCCAACACCAACGCCTTCGTCAGGAGTTATGCCACACCAGTTTAGTGATTCAATGATGTATTCTTCTGCTCCGGGCACATACCTATTCTGATCGGTATCTTCAATACGTAAGACAAAATCACCACCATTTTTTTTAGCGAAGAGATAAGCATATAATGCGGTTCTTACACCACCCATGTGAAGAGGTCCCGTAGGACTTGGTGCAAAACGGGTACGGATTTTTTTTGTGTTCATAGAATATGGTAAAGATAATGCTGATAGAATTAAGAGTTGGATTTTTTCATGCACATGCCGCTGCATGAAATGATTATTACTTTTGTCAAATGCTGCTTCTTCACCCACAACACTTTGATGATTATGAATTGATCGACTGTGGCGATTTTTTAAAGATGGAACGGTTCGGAAAGTATATTACTATTCGTCCCGAGCCACAGGCAGTTTGGTCTCCCGAAAAAACAATTAATGAATGGAGGCGGAAGGCGCACGTAGAGTTTATTCCTAAATCAAGCTCTGCAGGAACTTGGGATAAGTTAAAAGAAATGCCAGACCAGTGGAAGATGAAATATTCACTGAAGCAAGGAAAGCATCAGCACGATTTGTGTTTTAGGCTAGGGCTTACATCTTTCAAGCATGTGGGCCTCTTTCCCGAGCAGGCAGTTAATTGGGATTTCATTTATAATAATGTGCTGAAAATCAAAACTATGGGTATTGATCAGCCCAGGGTTTTAAATTTATTCGCTTATACCGGAGCGGCATCTTTAGCAGCGAAAGCCGCAGGGGCCGATACCACCCATCTAGATTCTATTAAGCAGGTTGTGAACTGGGCGAAAGAGAACATGGAATTATCCGGGCTTACAGACATTCGTTGGTTAGTGGAAGACGCATTGACATTTGTAAAGCGGGAATTACGTCGGGGAAATAAATACCACGGAATTATTTTAGATCCACCGGCCTATGGACATGGCACCAACGGCGAGAAGTGGAAGATGGAAGACATGATTAATGAAATGGTAGCTGGTGTGGCCAAGCTGGCTGATGAAAAATTCTTTCTTGTTTTAAACACCTACTCCCTTGGGTTTTCTTCTATTATCCTGGAGAACTTCATGCAACAAGAGTTTAAGCACTTTTCAAAGCAAACACAAACCGGGGAGCTTTTCTTAAAAGCATCATCAAGCGACATAAAATTGCCACTAGGTGTTTTTGCGAGGATTGAGGCTTAAGTTTCCACGTGGAACATTATTCGTTTCATTGAATAATTCATTCCACCCCTAAGGGGTTTTAACGGATTTGGCTGGTTGGGAATTAGCTATATTTTATCCCTATGGGATTTTTTATTTTAGGGCAGCGAAGTCTCAATTGACAGTTGCAAAAAGTTTTTTATTTTTAATCCCTTAGGGATAAAAGATTGGTAATAAAGCATAGAAGTTAATGAATAAACCCCGTTAGGGGTGAAATATCCTGACCCATGTTAAAAGGAGAAACGTTCCACGTGAAACACTAATCCAAAACAATCACAAAAAGCTGCATTAAAAAACCAACGGTAAAAATAATAGCTCCCACTATTAATGCATTTTTCCGGGACTGATTGTTATTAATAAGCGCCTCGGTAATGGGTTTTGCATATTTCAAATCAATCCAGCTAATGAACTTTTTATACTTAAAAACAAGGATAAAGTATAAGATGGTCGCAATTGCCATGCTTAACATAAAAGGTAAAAAATCCTGATCAGGTACACCTTCCTGGCGAGCCCTAATTCCTTTTAACGTGCCCGAAATACCAAAATACAGCCCATATCCCAATGCGATTAACGTAAAAACAAGAACGGGTAATGCCGCAATGAATTTGCGTAAGCCAGTTTCAAAACGCTTCAAAGTTGTTTCCCCAAGTAACTCAGGCGCGGCCAACCAGAAGGACAAGAATTGTAAAATTAAGCCAAGAGCATTTATCCATTTCATGAGCATTTGCTATTTAACATTTAGATAGATCGGCCCACATAGATAAGAATAAATTAAAACAACCATGTTTTATTCCCTATTCTGATAAAACTTTTTGTTTCACGTGGAACATTACCGATTTAAATGAATCAGCAACACAGAAATATCAGAAGGACTTACTCCGCTAATTCTAGCCGCCTGACCTAATGTACGGGGCCTTACTTTGATGAGCTTTTGACGGGCCTCATTGGATAAAGAAGAGACCTTAGCATAATCAACAAAATCGTGGATGAGGACATTTTCTAGTCTTGACACCTTTTCTACCATGTCATTTTCCTTTTCAATATAGCTCTCATACTTAACCTGTATCTCTACCTGCTCCAGAATTTCATTTGTAACTTCCATTCTTTCAAATTCGGTCTTCAGTGACGGAATTGCATTTACCATTTCCTGTAAAAACACTTGTGGGCGAAGTAGTAATTGATTCAACCGCTGACGCTGATTGATTGGATCTGTTTCACGTGAAACAAGCCAATCATTGATTTCTTCCGGCGTAATACTCGTTCTTTTTAAGTATTCGATGATGTTGACGGTTTTTTGTTCCTTCACCACCACATTATCAAATCGATCTTTAGAAGCCAAACCGATTTCATACCCAAGCGGCGTTAATCGCAGGTCAGCATTATCTTGCCTCAACAAAGTGCGAAACTCAGCACGAGAGGTAAACATGCGATAAGGCTCTTCTGTTCCCTTGGTGATGAGGTCGTCTATCAATACTCCTATATATGCATCAGAACGAGTTAAAATTACCGGATCAAGCTCGTTTATTTTTCGATGGGCATTAATGCCGGCCATCAATCCTTGACAAGCAGCCTCTTCATAGCCTGTTGTTCCATTAATTTGTCCGGCGAAATACAGGTTTTCTACAAGCTTGGTTTCCAAAGTGTGGTTCAGCTGCATTGGAGGGAAATAATCATACTCAATTGCATAACCAGGACGAAACATCTTGCAGTTTTCCAAACCGGGGATTAAACGCAAGGCTTTGTATTGAACTTCTTCTGGTAAAGAAGAAGAAAATCCATTTAGATAAATTTCCACAGTATTCCATCCCTCAGGCTCTACAAAAAGCTGATGGCGATCTCTTTCGGCAAAACGATTGATCTTATCTTCAATAGAAGGGCAATATCTTGGGCCAATCCCTTGAATTCTTCCGGTAAACATCGGGCTTTGCTCAAACCCTGTTTTTAACACATCATGAACGGCCTGATTGGTATAGGTAATAAAGCAGCTTTTTTGCTCTTTCAGTATCTCCGTATTGGCAAAAGAGAATTTACCGGGCACTTCATCACCCTTTTGTTCTTCCATTTTTGAGTAATCCAACGAACGTCCATCTAAACGAGGAGGTGTTCCTGTTTTCATGCGCCCGCTTTCAAATCCTAAAGCAACAAGCTGTTCGGTAATACCGGTGGCTGCTTTTTCCCCTGTGCGTCCTCCACCAAATTTTTTCTCACCTATATGTATAAGGCCGTTTAAGAAGGTGCCATTGGTCAGGATAACTGCTTTTGATTTGAACTCAACACCCATTCCTGTTACAACACCCGAAAGCCGACCATCTTTAATGAGCAGGCCCGAAACCATATCCTGCCAAAAATCAATATTGGGCGTTTGCTCCAGCATGTTGCGCCATTCGGTTGCAAAAAGCATCCTGTCGTTTTGTGTTCGAGGACTCCACATGGCTGGTCCCTTTGAACGGTTCAGCATCCGGAACTGAATCATGCTTTTATCGCTTATGATCCCGGAATAACCACCTAAAGCATCTATCTCCCTGACAATCTGACCTTTAGCAATACCACCCATGGCAGGATTGCAGCTCATCTGGGCTATGGTCTGCATATTCATGGTTACCAAAAGAACTTTTGAACCCATGTTTGCAGCAGCAGCAGCAGCCTCACATCCGGCGTGACCAGCTCCAACAACAATTACATCGTACTCAGGATATATCATTAATATTCAACTGTTTAGGCGACACAAATTCTGTATCACATTGATTTACAAAAAGCTGCGCAAAGATAAATAATAATCTTCCCGGTTTCGCATTCGCTTAACATCAGCAGGCGACTTGTCTTTATATCCGCAGAGGTGCAATACACCGTGTATCATCACACGATGCAGTTCATCACGCAATGGCACCTTAAACAAAACGGCATTTTCACGCACACGTTCGATGCTGACATAGATTTCTCCCAAAAGGTCTTTTTTCTTTTCCGACAAATCAAAAGTGATGATGTCGGTATAGGTGCGATGATGTAAATATTTTTCATTCATCTTTTTCAGATGAGCATCACTGCAATATATATAATTTATTTCCTGTAAATAGTACCCTTCTTTGCGAATGGCTTTTTCAATCCAATTACGCACAGCGGTCTTGTTGCGAACTATATATATAATGTCTTCGTTAAAAAAATTTATCACAGCCAGGCTTGCAGTCAGCTTGCAATATGTCCCGAAGTCTTAAAGTATAGCTCTACCACCTTTCCATTCTCCGAAAAGATAATTTGATCGGCAAGGTGTTTCATTAAAAACACACCACGCCCCGTCGGCTTTTCAAGGTTCTCGGGATCTGTTGGGTCCGGCAGGTTGATGTAATCAAAACCGGTTCCTTCATCACTAATAGTAAATGCTATCTGGTCAGGCTCTATTTCATAGGAAACGTGAACCATCTTTTCAGGATCATACTTATTGCCGTGTTGAATGGCGTTATTAACAGCCTCTGTAACGGCAACCAACATATTGCCGTAGCACTCTTCATGAATACTGTATTCGGATTTTATTTCATCAATCAGTTTCTCTACCAGGTTAATACTCTCCGGCTGAGAGACGATTTGCATGCTATAGGTCTGTTTTTCTGTGTTCATTGTTGCTGGCACGGCTTAGTTGTCTATACTTTGGAAGTACGAATTAACTAAGTTTTTATAGAAGGTTGTAAGGGATGGCGGAATGGTTTTCAACAATTCAAGTTCACGCATTTTAAGGCGCTTATATTCCTCAAAACGGGCCGGGCTACGGTATATATCAATTTTGGACTCATTTGACTCTCTCCGCTCTTCCTGATCGCGCTCGCGCTCCGCTTTTTCAGACTCTAAAAGCCGCGTCATAATTTCTTCCTGACGCTTCAATGTGGCATCAGTAATGCGCTTATTAACAATGTCTTTTTCATTCTCCTCCATTTGCTGCATCGTCTTGCCCATCTTTCCCTGGCCACCGTCCTTGCCCTGTTCTGAATCCATTTCCTTTAAGGCGTTTCGGATGGCCTCTTGTTGAGCAGCCATCTTAGCCAACTCTTCACTCATTCCTCCATTACCGTCTTTGCCATTACCCTTCCCCTTTTCCCCCTGCTTCTCTTTACCTTCTTTTGCCATTTTATCTTTCATTTCCTTCAGCTGCTGTGAAAGTTTTTCCTGCATCTTTTTCACATCACCCGCTGTTGGCCCCGGTTTTCCCTTTCCTTTTCCCTTTCCGGGTTTTTTACATTTGCCATCGCCCTCTTTTTCACTCTTCGACTGCTGCTGCATTTGATCCAACGATTCCGCTAACATCAACGCTAAATCATTGGCTGCCGTCATTACATATTGCTGGTTAACCCTTGCTGCTGGCACCATCCTTTCTTGTAAATTATCAATAGCCTTTTCAATGTTATCGTTGATATCGGTGAGGTGTTCGTTCACTGCGCGCTGTATCTGCATCACGCGCTTACTTAAAGCGAGAAGAGAGTCTTCCAGCATTCGCGCATCATCTTTCAACTTACGCTCCTGTTGAGATAATTTTAAAAAGCGAGGATTATTTACATCCATCGTTTTTAAGTCTTCCATCAATCCCTCCTGTTCAAAAGAAAAATGCAAAAGGTTTTCGAGCAATGCACGCAAGGCATTCATGTCTTCTTCTGCCTGTTCTTCCTCATTCTTCTGAATCTGGTTATTCATCTTCGCAGCCATCTGTCGCAATTGATCAGCGGCCTTCTCTTGCGATTTTCCCGATTTCGATTTATTTCCTTTACTCAATTCTTCCTTGCTATCCTGCATTTCCTTCTCCACTGTTTTGGAGTCCTCCTTCATATCAGGAAGGTTCTGCGGACTCTCCAGTTCGCTGTTCTTTTTATCAATATCGTTGAGCTGTTCCTTCAGGTCTTTAAACTCCTGCGAAAGTTCATCTTGTTTTTTCTGCAGCTCATCGGCATCTGATTTTTTATCATTTGTCTCTTCGTTTAATTTTTCCTGCTTTTCAGCTAATTTGTCAAGCTGAACGGCAGCCTCTTTCAACTTCTGCTCCAACTCCATACTCTTGAAAAGCTCAAGTGTGCGATCCATTTCTTTTTCAAGATCTTTATTATCAAGCTTCATCTTATCCATTTGCTCCTGCAGCTTCGACTTATCGATTTCTGCCAGCATTTTCTGCAGCTCCTCAACCATTTTTTTCATTTCGGGCGACATCATCTTATCAAACATCTCCTGCAATTGCTTTTGCTTCTCTGCTAATTGCTCAGTAGGATTGCGGAACTCATTTTGTTTTTGTGAATTCTCCTGACTTTGTTTTTTGATTTCATCTACCTGTTGCTCCAAATCTTTCTGTTGCTCCATGATGTCAGAAACCTTCTTTCTGTCTTCGTAGTCAAGTGTTTTCTTGTTTAATAATTCTTTATGCAAATCAGTTAACTCCCTTTGCAACTTTTTAGCCTTCTTCATTCCTGCTAACAAATCATTCTTCAGGGCATCATTTTTCTTGTCGGCGTCTTTGGCCAGTTCATTCAGTGTGGGAGCCTTATAAATTGATGATTGAGAACGAGACGATTTTGCCCCCGTAACACCATCATTGTCCCACACTTCAAAAAAGTACTCCACCTCATCACCAGGATGAATACCAATCTTACTTAAGTCCCAGTAATAGAAAAATTGTTCTTGTTGAACGCCGCGGCTTACTGCAAGCTCGTCACTATAAATTTCTTTGCTGTCTTTAGGCACGCTATCGCGCTTCACAAAACGATACGTAAAATGCAGTTTACTGAAACCATAATCGTCCTTAACCAAACCACGAAAATAATAATGCTGGTAAGAGGCAGAGTCTTCCTGCTTCTCCACATCAATAGAAGGAAAAGCATCTGGTATTACATTCACCATGTAACGCAATGAATCCTTGCTTTGCAACACTGCATTGGAAGTTCGCACACTGTATTGATTGTTTTTCATCATCCGGCGTGAAACCGAAAATGCTTTGGAGTCATCGCCCTGTAATGTATATCCCGTGTCGAGGAAAACCAATTTTAATGTAGCCGTATTTTCTGTATTAAAACTCCATTTCACAAGTGTTCCGGCGGGGACCAATAAATCTCCGGTATTTTTAATGATTTCTGATTTTTTCTGGAGGTAAGAAGGATATTTTAACTCCATTTCAAAATTCGTCACCACAGGGTTGGGCAAGGCTTCCAAAATATATTCAACGGAACTAAAACCATCGGCTGAGAGTTTGAACGAAGTTGTTTTTTGAATGTTCTTGAAAGTGTAAGTGAACTTCAGTTTGTTTTCTTTATCGAGCTTAAACTGATTGTTATTGTAAGTGATAAAAACCTCTTCCGGAATTTCATTGCCCATTAGTTTAACATTCAACAGGAAATCCTCATTCTGTATAACTTTCAGGTTTTTATTTTCAATATTGAATTTGAAAGGAGCGGGTTTGGCGAAAGATGTACCATGATTAATTAGTCTTGATGTGCTTTCCTTTAACAACGAAGGAGAGGCGATTAGCACAAACATCAAAACGGCCAATGGCAAAGCAGCATAACGCAAATATTTTCTATTAACGGAAAGATCAATTGCTGAAGCGAATGAAATTGGTTTTAACTCGGCACTCTTCTGGTTGATACCGGCATAAACCAATTCAATATCTTCCTTGGCGGCATCAGCCTGTTCTTTTAGCTGTAAAGTGTTGAGCAACTTATCGCTCACACTGCTAAAATGCTGCCCAATAATAGCAGCAGCTTCAGCATGGGAAATAATCTTTCCCATCCTGTAAAGGTGTCGTAGTGGTATCAATACCCATTTATAGAGGATAAACAAGGTCGAGCTTAAAAATGCATAAAACAACACAGCACGAACACCGGTGTTGAACCAGGCAAAGGATTCGAGCAGTGTAACCGTAAGGAAAAAAGCCAAGACGGCAGTAAAGGCATAAATGCCTCCGCGGATGAGTTGGTTTTTATAATACTTACGGATAAACTCGTCAAGCTTGTTAAGTAATGTCGAGTACTCGGGGAAATTATTGAGATTGTTATTCATTCTTGTAACAAAGGTAGTGAGATGTGAAGCAATACCACAAAGTTCTTTTGCAGCAGGGATCAGTGTTTAACGGGTATTTAACGTGGAATTAGGGGAAGATGTTATGTTTTTTGTTCTATTTAACATTCGCAGCCTCACCCCCCGCCCTCTCCTTCAGAGAGGGAGCCTGTGCACCCCTTCAGAGAGGGAGCCTGTGCACCCCTTCAGAGAGGGAGTCTGTGCACCCCTTCCGAGAGGGAGCCTGTGCATCCTTTCAGAGAAGGAGCCTGTGCGCCCCTTCAAAGAGGGAGCCTGTTCATCCTTTCTGAGAAGGAGCCTCTGTGCGCCCCTTCAGAGAGGGAGCCTGTGCGCCCCTACAGAGAAGGAGCCAATTTATCTTTAATAAATCATTGGCTAATTACCGTATCGGATTCCCAATAGCTATCGGGAATATCAATGAGAGAAGGGGGGCTGTGAATTATACTTGTTGGATGATTTAGGAAAAGGGATGTTGCTTTTGACCTCCCCCACACCAACAACGTGCCGCCTTAACTCCAGCTTTGGCGCAGAGAGAGGGAGTAGATTACGGTTCTCCTAATGGATTTAGGAATTTAATTCTGCATTCTTAATTCTACATTTATTTATTCACCAAATCCGGATTACCCATCTTCCCTGTGCGATAATCATCGTAACACTTTCTGATTTCTTCTTCCGTATTCATTACAAAAGGGCCATAAGCGAATACGGCTTCGTTGTGTGGCTTGCCTCCTAACATTAGCAACTCCGTTTCTTCATTTGTAAAAAGCGTGATTGAATTTTTGCCGCGTTCAAAAAGGGCTACCTGGTTGGTGCGCACTTCTGTTCGGCCTTCTGTTTCTACTTTTCCTTTGATGATATAGATAAAAGCATTGTGCGTTGCATCAACCGGAATGTTGAGTTTACAGCCGGGTTTCAGTTTGAGATGAAAATAAAAAACCGGGAAAAGGGTTTCAATTTTTGATTTAGCACCCATGAAATCTCCCAGTACAACTTTTACAGAATAATCTTTTTGATTGACTTCGGCCATTTTCTCTGGCCGATATACATCGGTTGCGGGATTGACAAATTTATATTTCGAAGGCATGTTCAGCCAAATCTGAAAACCATGGTACAGTCCGCCCTGATCATATAATTTTTTACCCGTCTCTTCCATGTGTATGGCACCACGACCGGAGGTAAACATCATGAAATCGCCTTTGCCGATCTGGAAATCGTAATTCAGACTGTCCTTATGATGGCCGCTGCCATTGAGAAAATAAGTTGTTGGGATGATGCCTGCATGCGGATGCGCATCAACACGCAACGGTTTATCATTAGGATTTACTTTAACTGGCCCAAATTCATCAAAGAAAACATAAGGAGACACATAATCATTGTTGTCTCCTGCAAAAGCACGAAGGACAGGCAATGTGCCCACCATGGTTTTACTGGCGGTTAATATTTGATAAACCTTTCGGGCAGTATTGGTTTCGAGCAGACCTGATGCTGCTTTTAAAATATCGGGCGCAACAGATGATAAGCCGATGATGGCGGAGCCTTTGATGAATTGACGTCTTCTCATAATGTATCAACAAATAACGAATTAATGCGAATTTACGAATAGTATATTCACAATTCAAATATTTTCCTTTTAACTCAAAAGCAGATCTTTTTAATCAGCCGAATCACAAAAATCATAGTACAGACAATTTGAAACTTCATGTTTAGTAAATGCCGCAAATTTGGAACCTACCCCCAATCGTATATCTTTGACTTTACAGTAATTCAATTTTTAATACTTAGTATTAACGTGGAGGCCAGCAACCACTTTTTTAAACGGGGCGAAATCGAAAAGGCCAGAGTATTAAATAAAAATTTTTCTAATAAAAAAAATCATGCCTAAGTATGTAATTGAAAGGGAAATTCCAGGAGCAGGAAAAATGACAGCCGAACAATTGAAAGGCATTTCACAAACATCCTGTGGCGAATTGCGCAAAATGGGTCCTCAGATCCAGTGGGTGCACAGCTATGTTACTACCGATAAGATTTATTGCGTCTATAATGCACCAAACGAAGAGATGGTGCGTGAACATGCAAAGCAAGGTGGATTTCCTGCTAATTCTGTGAGCAGTGTTTCAACAATCATCGATCCTACCACTGCTGAATGACACTGTGAGGTTAGTGAAACACATCGGGCTTCCCCGAGTACTCGAGGAATGAGGCGTTATGAGTGGGTGAAATCAGCCTATTGAAATGGTCCGTTTTGTTAATCAAAAAAATGTGGTCGAAACTTTAAATTCAAACGGAACTCACTATCTTTCGCAAGGTCTTTTGCCTCATTATGTTGTATGTAATTCGGCAATAAAACAGTTGCAGGCGGCAGGGAGCAGAAGTTTTTTATCGTGTGGTTTTTACGGCTCGTCAAGGCAGGTTTATAGATCGGCATTTTGAAAAACGAATTAACCTCTATTGATATTTACCAACCAACCGTACAGACCATGTCCATCACCCTTGAAAGATTAACGGAAACCTACCTCAAATACAAATCAAAGCATTATGGGCACAAGGAAGACTACTTTGCTCCGCTCTTTATCGCTGATAAATTTGAACGCAAGGTGGAGGCTGTACTGCCCTACTGTTCCATCGGTAAAAATGAAGAAGGGATAGAAGCCTATTACATCGAAAGAGGCGCCAAAAACCTGTACCTGTACCACTTTGAATGGGGCGAAAACTTCGAGCTGTTTAAAGACGCCTACACACGGCTGGTCAAAGACGGTATTGAAACAATTTTCGGTGATGGCTCAACCGCCTATACCGGCAAACTAACTACACAGCTTAAGATGGAGCTGGAAGAATACAAAGACCTCATCAACAAAGTTTACATCTGTTTTGTTTTTAACGGAGACCCCGAGAGTGCCGAGAGCAGTAAGGTCTTGGAGAGCCTGCGTGAAGAACTGGAATCAAAAAAACATTTTATCGACCAGTTTTTCGACAGCAAAGACATCACACTGACCATACAGTACATCTCCAATGAAACGAAGAAGATTAATCAGACAGCAAGGACGAAAAAAACCTTTCAGTATGACATTGCACTCAATACACCGCTGAAGAAAATTGCATCAGGCAACGAAAAAATGAGCCTGGGTTTCATTCACATCTTCGATTTGTATAAGATGCACAACGACATGAAACAGCGTCTCTTCGAAAAAAATATTCGTGGAGGATTGACCGATGAATTAGCGCCGAACCAAGCCATTAAAAAATCATTGCGCGACATTGTTGTCCATAAAAAAGTAAGTCCGGAGTATTTTACCTTTCATCATAATGGCGTAACACTTTTTGCAGAGAAACTGGAAGGTGAAGGCGGGAACATCAAGATTGTGGAACCGCGTGTGTTGAACGGCGCACAGACAATTACAACTTTATCGCGATTCATTGACGACTTGCGCAAGCAGCCCGGATACAATGATTACGAAAAGACGCTGAAGAAGATTGAAGTCATTGTAAAGATCATCACTAACTGCTCTCAGGAATTTGTGACGCAGGTTACCATTTCCAACAACAAACAAAATCCCGTTGAGCCCTGGAACCTGCGCGCCAACGACATGATACAACTGGAGTTTGATGACAAGTTCCGCAAGGACGGCATCTTCTACGAACGGCAGGAAAACTCCTTTGCCAACTTAAGTGATGCCGACTTCGGGGAGATGGGTATTGAACAGATGAAAGAAGTAAAGATCAGAAAGCTGGCACAAACATTTTTAGCTGTGCAGGGCGAGGTGGACAAGGTTTCTGATATGGGAAAAGTGTTTGAACAAGATGCCATTTACGATAAAACATTTCAGAAAGAATTTCTCAAAGCCGACACGCGTAAAATAATTTTAGCTTACAAAATACAATTCCGCATCGGGGCTGCCATCAAAGAAATTGAGAGCCGCGGGGAGAATAAATATTTCTTCGTACGCTCGGCACGTAACCTTGTTTGGGCATTGCTTATACAGGGATTGTTCAATGAAGAAAACATTGAGAAGCTACTCGATAATTACGGACGCAACCTTTCCGTAGAAACGGACTTTAATTCTTTGGTAAAAGAAACGGCCACGAAAAAAATCAGGATGATACTCTCCGAACTCATCGAACAGAAAAAGTATGAGCAATACATGCTGGAAGAACGTTACGGATTTTTAAAAACCAAAAACACTTTTATAGAATGCATGGCAATTGCAAGAAAACGGTTTGGTTGGGAGGTGATGAAGTTGAAGGATTGATTTTTTTTGCATTGTCAGTGGAATTGGCCCATACCACTTTGATTCGATTTGTGCTATTACCTCACCCCCCGCCCTCTCCGAAGGAGAGGGAGCCAATATGTGGTAACATTGGCTAATTATTTATCAGCCATTTTATTTGTCAATCACAATTTTCTGTAATTTCGTACTGTTAGTAAAAGGGCTTTTAATGGGATTTTTTTTCATCCCACTCTTTAAATTACCGCACTGCTTTACTGTTGCTTTTTTTCAACTGCAGGAAACATTCATTCAGTTTATTTTTTAACCATTTAAATTCAAACAGTATGAAAAACAGACATGAAGTACACAACCTCATCATTTTAGACGAAAGCGGTTCGATGGAACCCATTAAAAAAAACATCATCAAAGGCTTCAATGAAATTGTGCAGACCATTAAAGGCATTGAAAAACAATTTCCTGAGCAGGAACATTTCATCTCCCTCGTTTCCTTCAACGGACTTGGCAATAAAATGCTTCATTTCATTGACCCCGTGAGCAAGCTGGAACAAATTGATGCGCGACGATACAACCCCGACGCCTCCACCCCTTTATACGATGCCATGGGTTTTAGTATGAATAAACTCCGAAAGGTGCTGGAAGGTCGAAGGGATTACAACGTATTGGTGACCATCCTCACCGACGGTGAAGAAAACTCCTCCCGTGAATTTTCCGGAGCCACGATTAAAAAACTCATCGAAGAATTAAAAGAAAGCCGCTGGACCTTCACCTACATCGGCACCGACCATGCCGTGGAGGAATTTGCTGTTTCCATCTCCATCAACAACAGCATGACCTTTCAAAAAGACGATGAAGGCATACAGCAAATGTTTGCCAGTGAACGACAAGCCAGGATGGCTTACAGCAGCAAGATCCGCGACAATGAAGATACAGAAGGGGATTTTTACAAGCCGGAGAAAAAGGATTGATTCATTATTAACGGATGAAGACTTGTTGATGAGTTTAACTGCAGGGAAGGGATGTTTTTTTAATGCATGCTTTCCCTGTTGTTTTTTTTGAAACCGGGATAAGTAAATTTTTGCGGGGGTTGGTTTTATTCAAAACACTGTTAAAAGTTTTTAAGGTTCATTAAGGCTGCTGGTTATTCATAATAAAGCGTGAATGATGAGTGGTGCGTTTATCTATTTACTGGAGGTAGTTTTTGGGTATATTTGGAAGAAATTATAAGTTTTCATTTCCTTTTAACCGACAACCAACGATTTTATCGATTTCGTACTGTACACTTAAGTAATATGACTGACGTTCATACCAAATCGAACAGAAGTTTAAATGCGCCAGATTTGATAATCTAAAGAATAATTAATGTTGAATTACTATTTCAAGGACAATATTGAATCTTTTTTAATAAAGAGCACAGAGGAAATCGTTGGCTTGATTACAATGTCAAACCAATTTGATTCTACTTCAAACCAAAATAAATCATGGGAACAACAGATACCAATTCTGAAAAAAGCAATTAATGGTTACACAGGGGTAATATTTTTTGAATTCTCTATTCCAAGAATGGGGAAGAGAGTTGATGCCATTGTAATTATTAAAAATGTTGTTTTTGTAATAGAGTTTAAAGTAGGCGAGAATAATTTTCATCAATACCAAATTGAACAAGTGTGGGATTATGCACTGGACTTGAAAAATTTTCACAAGCCAAGTCATAAAATTGTTTTAGCACCAGTACTTATTGCAACAGAATCAAAAAATTCTATTATTGAAATCCTAACAACATCACACAATGATAATTTGATATTGCCAATAAAAACTAACAAGGATAATTTGAATGAAGCAATAAAAAACACACTGTTATTTTTTAACGATGGTAAAAAAATAGATGGAGATGAGTTTGCTAATGGAAGCTATTCGCCTACACCAACAATAATTGAAGCAGCTATTTCTCTTTATAATACTCACACAGTTGATGAAATAACAAGAAGTGATGCAGCAGCAAAAAATTTAAGAGACACAACAAAAGCAATTTCTGAATTAATTGGTATTGCAAAAGCCACCCCTAAAAAAATTATTTGTTTTGTAACAGGAGTCCCAGGTGCAGGCAAAACTCTTGTTGGGTTAAAAGTTGCAACAACACATCTTGATAAAGAAAAAGGAAATACTAGTGTCTATTTGTCTGGCAACGCACCTTTGGTTGCTATTCTTCAAGAGGCGTTAACAAGGGATAAGGTCAAGAATGAAAAAGAGCTGGGAAATAAATTAACCAAAGGGAAAGCGAAGGAGGGTGTTAAGGCATTTATACAAATAATTCATCATTATAGAGACGCTTACCTTGTTGACCCTAATCCACCTTACGACCATGTGGCAATTTTTGATGAAGCACAAAGGGCTTGGAATAAAGAACAAACGGTTAAGTTCATGAAGCAGAAAAAAAATCAACTTGACTTTGATTTTTCTGAACCTGAATTTTTAATTTCTTGTCTTGATAGACACAAAGATTGGGCTGTAATTGTCTGTTTAGTTGGAGGAGGGCAAGAAATAAATACTGGCGAAGCTGGCATATCGGAGTGGTTAAATGCTATTAACAGCAAATTTTCAGATTGGGAAGTTTACATCTCACCTAACTTGACTGACTCAGAATATTCGGCTGTTAATTCAATAAAAACATTACAAGAAAAATCAGAGGTAAAATTTAATTCTGATTTACACCTTTCGGTTTCTATGCGTTCATTCAGAGCTGAAAACCTTTCTCTATTCATAAAAAATATTTTAGACATGAATATTGAAAAAGCTAAAAAAACCCTATCAAATATTTCAGCAAACTATCCAATAGTGTTAACAAGAGATTTATTTAAAGCGAAAAATTGGTTGAAAGAAAAAGCAAGAGGAAGTGAACGCTATGGAATGGTTGTTTCTTCACAAGCACAGCGGTTAAAACCGTTTGCAATTGACGTTAAATCCCCAATGAATCCCGTGAATTGGTTTTTGGATGGAAAGGATGATGTTCGTTCTTCATTTTATTTAGAAGATGTCGCAACTGAATTTGATGTTCAGGGACTTGAACTTGACTGGGCTTGTGTTGCATGGGATGGCGATTTAAGATATGCTGAAGTTGGTTGGAAAACTTTTGAATTCAAAGGCAGCAAATGGCAAAATATAAATCAACCGGAAAGAAAGAAATATTTAATTAATGCTTATAGGGTTCTCTTAACTAGAGCCCGACAAGGAATGGTGATTTTTGTTCCTGAAGGTAACATTGAAGACCATACAAGAAAAGCAGAATACTATGATTCAACATATAATTACTTAGAGATGATTGGATTTAATGTTTTGTAAAATTATATTAATGATTTGGGGATAGGAAAAAACATAGAATTCACATTTTGTAAATAAACGTACTTCAATTGAAACAAACATTGATTGATAATAAATATCCAACTTTTTCCACCCGTGAATATTTTTTGTTTACAAAGTTGAAAAAGTACTTGATATAGAGCTGAAAAACAGAAAGTATAACATCGCAAAACTGATAAATTTCAAGACTAACAGAGGATTAGGCCTGCCGTTTGTAGCAACCCTACAGAATTAATGAATGCAATTGTTAAACTAAAGGATTAACCCGCATTTATGTAGATTAATTTGGCAATCTTCGATAATACGAAATTACCTTGATCAAACTCTATAATTAGATTACCTTTAATGTGAAAGGGAAATTTTAGAAAGGAAAAATCTAAAAAGGGAGCAACCGTTTTTTCTTTTATCATCATTTTATTAGTCAAATTGATCGATTTGAAATCAGTATTAATTAACCAAAATCAAAAAAACATTTGCAAAGTTGAAATAATATTCCTCATCTTTACAAAGCATTTCGAATCATCCAATGGATGATACCAACCGAGTGACCGACACAACGGTGGTAAAACAATGCGGACTGTACAGGTCAAAATAAACGCCTCGCCCTTTTATTTCTTATTTGTTATCGCGGATGCAACTTAGTTCGTCTTTAAAAACTATTTGCATGAATCAGAGAAGATTTAATGGGCTTGTCATTTTTTTGCCTGTGTCCTAATTGTAATATGCAAAGGGATCAGAGAAAAAAATTTGTTTAAATATCAGCTCCTTACGTTAATTGAAATAGAAAGGGTTTTCTACTCACCTAATTTTCAATTATTTTCTTAGCTATTTTTCCCGCTGAAAAAATTGCAATTTAAAATTGATGCCTAAAAGAACAGTTTATTCTGAAGAAAATATTTTCAGCAAAATCATAATTATCCGAAAACAAAAAGTAATGCTTGATGCTGACCTTGCTGTATTATATGGAGTGGAGACTAAATCACTTAAAAGGGCAGTGCGAAGAAATAGTACCCGGTTTCCGGAAGATTTTATGTTTGAATTGGGTGCTGCAGACCTGAAAATCTTGAGGTACCAAATTGGCACCTCAAATTGGGGTGGAACCAGGTATATGCCAATGGCATTCACAGAACAGGGGGTTGCCATGCTTTCAAGTGTTTTGAACAGCGATCAGGCCATTGAAGTAAATATTCAGATCATGAGAATATTTGTAAAAATGCGCGGGTTAATAAAGGAATATGAAGAGCTATTGAAAAAAATTGAGAAAATAGAGCTGGAGCAATCTTCAAGTAATCAGCATATAGGGAATATATATAAAATAATAAAGGAACTTATTTAGCCGGAAATTAAAAATAGGAATAGGATTGGTTATAGAATTACAAAGGATAAATAACCGGACTATTTAATTCGCCTTACTATGGCTCAAGATTACGCCATAGCTTTGTCGACGGAGCGCTGAGATTCATTAAGCATGATAAAGAAATACAGGCGCTTTTCGAAGCCATCCGGCATTTGATGCAACCCACAATCCATCCGCGAAGGAAAATCGGGATGTTTAAAAGAACTTAGCTAACGCAAAATCATATAATCACATGAATCATAGTTCAGACAATGTGCAGAATGATGACATATAAGGTGCTATTGATCAGATTGCATCTTCGCCCAACATTTTTCAATCAGAAAATATAAGCTCACGCTCATCGCATTAATGTAAGGGTTAATGAATAATCGGTAGTCGACCTCCCCTCTCCCCTGGAGAGGGGCAGGGGGCGAGGTCACAAACCTGAAAGCGCTAACTCCTCGCAACGACGAATTGCCTGATAAATTTTCTAGCAACCTTCTTCCATTTTTAATTATTTTTTTATAGTATAGTTTTGACGCACTATTTATTGATCATAAAATTTCGAAACATGCAACCCCAAATGGATGAGTTAAGAGGCATTAATAAAATGGTGGATTTTTATCCTGCACGGGTGCAAATATTACGATGATAGAATTAATCAAACCGAAATACGTGATATTAATAATTTAATTTAAAAATTTGTCATACCTCAGGCAAAAGATATGGGTTCAAAAATAATTTTAAGAGAAGAAAGCATTACGCAACAGATTTATTTTATCCGCGAAGAAAAATTATGCTTGATTTTGACATTGCTCAATTATACAACGTAGAAACCAGGGCATTGAAACAAGCTGTTAAAAGGAACATTGAAAGTTTTCCTCCGGATTTTATGTTTGTATTAACAAACAAAGTAGTTAGTGTTCTGGTATCACAAAATGTGATACCATCTAAAGGCAAGTTCGGAGGGGCATTTCCTTATGCTTTTACAGAGCAAGGGGTTGCAATGCTTTCCGGGAATACTAAAAAGTAAAAGGGCAAGAGAAGTAAATATTGCAATAATGCGTGCTTTTGTAAGAATGAGAAAACTGCTGGATTCACATAAAGAACTTTCGGCTCAACTGAAAAAATTGGAAAACCGATTAGCTATGCATGATGACGCAATTAATAAAATATTTGAAGCCATTAGACAACTTATGTTGCCATTAAGTACCCCTGGAAAAAAGGTTGGATACAAAAGAAAGGATGAGAATGATTAATAATAAGATTTGAAAATGTAAAATTTTAAAAGCTAAATTTTATATACAAAAGGGCATGACCAGTGGCGTATTTTATTTTTACAATTCCCCCGGCTTTCCAAAAGATTTCATGTTTGAGTTACGAAAGAATGAAATGAATGAACTAGTCGCAAATTGCGACCGGTTTTATCGTTAGGACGCAATAAAATTAATACGGGCTCTTATTATGCCACACCAATTATTTTTGAATAAGCCTATTTCCTTCCCAGATAATTCACCCTCGACTCATAACTATACCTTCTCTGCTGATAAGGATAATCTTCGTAAAAAACATTGTCTTCATTATTGGTATATCCCTGGTTAAAATAGGTAAGCCCTTTTGTGGCAACAGCTAGCGCCTCTTCTTTTTTCCCTGATTGCTCCAGGCAAACAGATTTGAAATACAATGCATCGGGAAACTGTGTATAGATCTGCAATGCTTTATCAAAATTTTCCAAAGCTTCGTCTGTTTCGTTTTTTTCCATTTTCACCACACCCAAATAAAAATATTCAAGGTAATGTCCGCCTGTGCTGTTTTTTTCATTCCAGGTTAGCGAATATTGAATCAATGAATCGGCTTTATCAAAGTTGTTGAGTTGGAGATAACAGAGCCCCATATAAAAATCATAAGAATGTCCCATTACAAAAGCAAAACCTGTTTTTTGTTTTACCAATTCAAAATCTTCCAAAGCGGCCCGGTATGATTTTTCAAAAATGCATTTCAGGAAGGCGCGGTAGTCGAGGTATTGCTTTTCATTGAATTTAACGGCACTGTCAACATATTGTCGTCCCAGCTCATACTTTCTTTCTTTATATAAAGGCATTGATTTCTGCTGCCAGTAATATGCGTTATCCGGTTGTAAACTCAAAAGGCTGTCGAGATATAACTGATGGGATGGAGAGTGGAGCGGTGTTGTTTTAAAACCTTCTTTATATCTTTTAAAACTAACTGAATCTATTTCTGTAATTACCTTGTTACCGGAGGCCGAGGCCATGTCAGTGAGGGTTATGTTTAATAATAAGACAAGAATGTAAAGTGGTTTCATATCATTAAGTTTGAGGTAATGATAATACAGCCGGGTAAATTAATTATGAAGGAGGCACCTCTATCATCATTGCGAGCGAGGAACGAGTGAAGCAATCTTATGAATAGAAGAAGAGGTGCTATTGAAAAGATTGCTTCGCCACTTTAAGTCTTTCGTAAGAGCATATTGGTATAAGTGGCTCGCAATGACGGTTGAATTATTGAAAGGATTGCTTTGCTACACCACTTTAAATTTTCATCTAACGTCATTGCGAGGGAAGAATGAGGGAAGTAATCTTATGAATAGCAGATCGGGTACTTTTGAAAAGATTGCTTCGCCACTTTATGTTTTTCGTAAGAGCATATTGGTCCAATTGGCTCGCAATGACGGTTCGCTTGTTGAAAGGATTACTTTGCCACTTTAAAATTTTCATCTACTGTCATTGCGAACGAAGAATGAGTGAGGTTATCTCATGAATAGTAAGTGGTACCTCAGGTTCTATTAATGAGATTGTTTCTTCGCTCAACCTTATTCGATTTCAGAAACAACATTCCCCCTCATCCATCGGCCGCCATCTGCGTGTTGCTAAAGCTTTCGCGGAGGCATAAGGCTTGCCGACGGCGCGGCGCAATGACGTTCTAATATTCCGTTATTGCGAGACATGAACTGAGAAGCAGTGAATGTCGAAGCAATCTTTTGTTGGGAAGTATGTGCATGATGCTTGTTGTATGCATGATGGGATTGCTTCTTCGCTCATCTTTTTTCAATTACATTAATATGGTTATCGCTCATCGCAATGACGGCTAAGATTTTATTCGTATATTAGAAAAGATTCGCACGCGGTAGCGTAGACGCCAATTCCTTGATTTAATTTTTTACTATCTTTCCTCCACGATGACGACCCCGGCATTAACCCATGAACACCAGGAAGCGATAAAACAGCAGGAGGCGCTCTGTAATGAAATTGCAAGAGCAGAGGAGGAGAAGTGCCACTTATTGTATCATGTAAAGCCTTACCTGGAATCGAGGTATTTGGTAGCTGTTGGAAATAACAGGTTGGAATTATTACGTATTCAAACTACCGTTTTCCGATTGAAATTAAAGTTGGAAAAAATACAGGCAGCGATTAACAGAGATGATGATGTTAATGAAGATTTGATTGATGAATTGATTGAGCTGGAAATGCAGGAGCATTTAAAACAACTGAAAAAAGAGGCAGAGATCCTGAATGCAGCATCAATGTTTATCAACCTGGAAAAATTGACGGAGGAAGAGATCAAAGAGATAAAACTCCTTTATTATAAACTGGCTAAACAGTTGCATCCTGATATATATCCCGGCGATATCAACCGTGCAGCATTGTGGCTGAAATTATCGGAGGCATATTCATTAAATGACCTCGAAGCAATGAGGGCATTGGCAGCTGTTGCAGAGCTTAGTTTGAAGAGTGAAGACCTCATTACCGGGGTTGAACAATTGAAGAAGAAGAATGAGCAGTTGGCAGCTTACTTTTCTAAACTGATACAAAAGCTGCAGGAAATCAAAGTAATGTTTCCATTCACAATTTCGGAATATATAGAAGATCAAGGCTGGGTTAATAATGAGAACAATGAAACGCTTAATGCTATTTCAGCCTGCATGGATGAAAAAGCAACCTTGGAAAAAATGATTCAACAGTTGCTGAACAATGAGCAGTGAAATAATACAGATCAGTCCGGGATTATTAGCACTCATCCAGGGGAAGAGTCAGGCATTAATGCCCTTTGTCCGCGAGCTCATCATGCTTGAATGCCACATTGCAGGCACGTCACACCTGAACTTAGAAGAAACGGAGCCCACCTTAAAACCCGGCGATCGTTTCATCTTAAAACGCGAACCGGAAAATCAGTTCGATCATTTTGCAACAGCTATCTATACCGCTGATAAAATAAAACTGGGATACCTTCCCATGCACATCAATGAAAGCACGGCACGTTTACTGGATGCAGGCAAACAACTTTTCGGAGCGCTGGAAACGAAAGAATGGAAAGGACAGTGGCTGAAGTTAAATATCAAGGTATACCTGATCGACCGATAATTTTAATTTAAGGTTTAGTATGTTTTGTGTTAAGCAACCAGATATGATAAATCGCAGGAGTACATAGAATTGCTTATATTCTAAGCTAGAATAAAGAACTTTCAATTTTTTTCAAAATCCAAAAGTCATATTCCAATAAGTAATTTAAAGTTACATTTTCTTTTTTTTCTAAATGCCCGCCATCGTTAAAAAATAAGCAACAATTAAAATCCACGCTTACTTTTCCGGAATTCAATTCAAGATCAAATGTCAAGTCGGTTATAGTATGATTTCTTAGTTCCGCCCTCTTATGTAAATTATGAAAATCAATGATAAAATCAGCGAGCGAATCTTTAGTACATAATTTATCATTAAGGTAAATACTATTCATTGCATAAAATGATAAATGACTTCTAATAACATCAGGCTTGAATAAGCACTCCAGGTGTTCACTACTATATCTTCTTAAGTCATAGTCGTGATTCGGATGAAACTCTTCATAGATAAAGCAAATGTTACCGCCCGGAATCTTAATGTCCTGAATTTTATGTTGAAACAACTCTTCTGTAATAAACTTGTAAATCACGTCATCGGGATACACAACACAAAAGTCAAGTAACACATTATTAGATGCCATTTTTTCATAAATGGCATCTAAAGCAAGTGATATTGATGCACTGTCCAGCTTATCTATGAGAACGAAAGGGGGCTTACCAATAAATTCCCAAACGGTTACATCTTTTGCATTTTTATGATACTCTTCAAAATCAATAATATAATTCAGCCACGCCTTCTTGCTTGCTTCAGTAAGATCATTACCGGGCGTATTTGAAAATATATATTCCATATTTTCTCTCAGGGTTTCCGCTACTGTTTTACTATTTCGTGGGCGACGTTTATTTTTCATAATAAAGATTTTAGATTAGAAGAATAAAAATACTAATATTAATATCATTTCATTTTTATATTGAAAGAATATTTTCAAAACGAGTAATTTTATTTCCCATGTAGAAATAATTATTTAGCAGTGTATTTCTATTATTTCCGTTTTTTTAATAAAGTTCATTTAAGAAAAAAGATTCTATTAATTAGGAATATGTTTTTGCAGAATATTTTTAAATAGCTTGAATTGAAAGACAATGAGAGAATTGATAAAACCCGAATACGAAACATGAATTTTTTACATTAGTGGGAATAATGTGATGCTTGATGCTGACTTAGCATTATTGTATGATGTGCCTGCCAAGGCATTGAAGCAACAGGCAAAAAGAAATTTGGAACGGTTTCCGGAAGATTTTATGTTTGAATTAACAAAAACGGAACTTTCTGACTTGAGGTCACAATTTGTTACCACAACATTTGAAACAGCGGCTGGTAAATGAGGAGGTATAACAATGATTTTGCTAAATAAAAATCATAGAAATCATTTAATCCCAAGAATCATAGTTCAGACAATTTGCAGGATGATGATGCTACTGGTACTATTTGTGAGATTGCCTCTACGCTCATCTTTTTTCAATTGCAATAACAATACTCAAGCTCATCGCAATGACGTAGTAAATGATGATAAGATTGTTTCTTCTCTGATTTGTTAAACTCCTAGTTTCTCCTTCAACGCAGCATAACCATTTCGACTCAAAGGAATTTTGTTTCCATTCTTAAGGATGGCCACATGACTGTTTTTTTCAAAGACTTCAATGCGGGTGATCTGTGCAAGCGGTATCAAATAAGAACGGTGCACCCTTAGAAAATCACGGGCAAGAACGGTTTCGTAATAGGACAATGTTTTCTTTTTCAGGTAGACATCGCTGTTGGTGAAGATCTTTACGTAATCGTCATAAGCTTCTATATATATAATCTCATGAGACGGAAGTATTTTGATGTTGTTCCCGGATTTCACTACTATTCGTTGCTGTTCTTCAGCCCCGAGTACTCTAGGTGTAACTTCGGTCAATAAGTCATTCGTCACTGCTTTGGTATTTCCTGTTTGTAAAAATTTTCCTACAGCTTTGTCGAAACGCTCTTTGCTAAATGGTTTTAATAAGTAATCTACAGCATGCGCTTCAAATGCTTTGATGGCATATTCATCAAAGGCGGTGGTGAAAATTATTGCCGGCGGTTGTTCCACCAATTCCAGCATTTCAAAGCCATTGATTTTTGGCATCTGCACATCTAAAAAAATCAGATCAGGCTGATGCTGTTGAATGGCTTTAAAACCTTCAAAGCCATCATTGCATTCCTGTACGATTTGCAATGCAGCATAAGACTGCAAATATTCTTTGATGAGTTCCCTTGCAAGCGGCTCATCGTCAATGATGATTACTTTCATTGGTTCTGCGGTATTTTAACGATGGTTCGGAAAAGGCTTCCTTCTTTTTCAACAGCCAGCAAGTCATTTCTAGAGTACAATAAATATAGTCTGCGTTGCACAGAGCCGAGGCCAAAGCCCATGCCCGGTTGTTGTCCTCCCGCCGTTGCGGGATCAAAAGGGTTTTCAATAATAACGGTCAGTTGTTGATTAACCGTTGATGCTTTAATACTGATGATGATATCATCGGTGGTATCATATAATCCGAACTTGATGGCATTTTCTACAATGGGTTGCAATAGCAATGATGGTAATTTCATCTTTGCTGTTGTTTCATCACAGTTTATTTCAACAGTGAGGCGATGGCCAAAACGAACTTTTTCAATATCGAGGTACAATTGCAAATGCTGCAATTCATCTGAGAGCAGCACTAACTGTTGCTCGTCTTTTTTCAATGTGCCGCGCAGGAAATCGGAAAGTTGTTGTATCATTTTTCGTGCTTCTTCGGGACGGCTGCCGGCAAGCGAACTGATGCTGTTCAGGCTGTTGAATAAAAAATGTGGCTGCAATTGCTGACGGAGTTTTGATAATTCAGCTTCGCGCAACAACAAACCTGCATCATCTTTCCGCTTTTTATTTTCTGTCTGTTCTTTCATATAAAAACGCAACCAGCTGGTGACGCCCATCAATGCTATCATCAACAAGGCAAGCATAAAACGAACAGGAACCGACTGGCCGAGAAAATATATATATGCATTATTGTCAATAAAAATATAATTCAGTGTGTGGGTGATAACGGCAACACACAAGATAGTTAATGCAGCAACTATGGCCAGGCCGTATATATATTTTCCTGATGCCGGCGTGTAGTAGCGAAACGTGTTGGTGATTACATAGGAAGCAACAGCTAAAATAGCAGTCGACAATAAAGCATCAACCATTGCAATTTTCCATTCGATATTAAAACGGTGTACAACTACAACCTGTATGATGGTGATTAGCAACCACCAAGACAGGTAAGGAATAAAACGCTTGACGGATACTGCGCTCAAAAAATGTGGTTTAAGGTTGGTTTAATATTTATTGATCAAAGTTACGATAAAGGGAATTAGGCTGAAGGTTACAATTGAAGAGATTGCTTCTTCGCTCATCTTATTGCAATCGCCATAACAATGCTCTTGCTCATCGCAATGACGACTGGTTGAAGAAATTTACTTTGTTTTTATGAAAAGGCCATTTCATGTAACTGTATAGCCTGCGATTTTCTTTGGATCAGATCAATGTAATTGTCGTGGTTATCATCTACATGGAGCCTGCTGCAAATAAGGCTGCCATTCTTCATTTCCAACGGATGCACATCGGCTACATCAATGAACTGCCAACTAACAGCTTTTCCCTGATTGTTGATGAAGATCTCTTCTTCTTGCCGACCAATATTTACCGCGTTGAAAAAAGCGTCAGTAGTGGAGGCGGCTTCTACCAATCGCAGTTGTTCATCAAACTGACTTTTGTCTTCACCATTGTTAATATTGATATTGAAGACCAAACGAATACTATACCATTTCATTTTAGGGAGATTTTTAAATTAATATATATTATTATTTAAAGTTGACGTAATCAGTTTCAGAAACTTTTGATTTCAATTCCACCCAGCACAGCAGTTCCTTTTAACACCAATGTCTTTGAAGTTGTTGAAATATCTTTCAACGCTTGTCGTTTATCTTCTACGCCACCAAGAAAGGCAGTAAGCTCTGATTTTACCTGCCAGTTAGCCGGAATAACCAGACTGACTCCGCCCAATACAGCTGTCACTTGCAGTTCTGCGCTGTCTTCAATTTCTGATTGTGTGAGATCGATTTCGCCACCACCGAAGACGCAGGTTATCTCGCCGCCCTTAAAGTTCTTTGATATGACGTTTTTTTCTACACCACCTAAAACACTGTTGATGTATATATAATCATCGCTGGTTGGAGATTGCTGTCCCTGGCTTTTTTCCTGCTGCCATTTTTGGTCCTGCACGCCTTCCTTCCAGGAATTGCGGTAACGATTACGATACATTCTTCTTCCGGGATAACACCTTCTTCGAGGGCGAAGCATAATGAACAGTCCGAAAACGATCAATGCAATTGGCCAGAGGTAATGCGAGAAATTATATTCAGGCAGGTAGTCGCGCATCAGGAATGATCCGCCTATGGCCATCATAATAAATCCGCCTATACTTTGGAAGCCGCTTTTCAATAAAGTAAACAGTCCAATAACGATGAGGAAAGTCTGCCAGGTGAAAAACCAGGAAGGGATAAATACACCCATCTCACGTGCAAGGAATAAGGCTCCTGCTCCTATAATAAATAATCCTGCGAATAATCGTCCGCGGCGATGTTGTTTTTCCCACTGATGCATCATGTGCTCATCGGGATTGTTTTTAATTTCTTCCATTGTGTTTTTTAATTGATGGGGCAAATGTATGTTCACAATATTGCGTCAACAATCAGTATTAGGCAATACAACAGCATTAGTCGGTGAGTGACGGATTTAGTCGGTGAGCGGTGAGTAGGGGGAATCAAATCCGTTGATTTCGTATAATTTATATTTCACATCCATCAAAAAAATAGGAAGAGCCACATCAGCGTGAAACTGTTGGTGAAAGATTAATGATCTCCCAAAAGCAATTGTTTGTATTTTACGAACGCTATAAAATCATAGAATTATGCACAAAACGGGAAAACTATTACTCCCCAATTGCCTTTTCCAACTCATCAACGGACTGCACCCACTTCATCTTTTTTCCGGGCTGTAACTGCTCAATTAATTTTTTATTGCCGGTGAGGAAAATGTTGGTGTTCTTAAAGTTTTCCGAAAGCATATCAAGATAGCGTTGTGATTCTGCAGGAACATTGTGATGCACCATAAAAAACAAAAGATGTGAGGGATTTATAGCCGGTGCAGCATGCTTTAATGACTCCAACGGGACATTGGCACCAAAATAAATTACTTTCTTTCCTGCCTGACGAATGATATAATGGGCAAAGATCAATCCTATTTCATGAAACTCGTTTTCCGGTAAAAAAAGCACCCACGTATCTTTTGAAGATTTTTCCGGAGGCAACTCATCAATAGCCGCCAATAATTTCTGCCTGATTAAATTAGTAAAAAAATGTTCCTGCACTGGAAGCAATGAATCCCTTATCCATAATAAACCGGTGCGCACCAGCAAAGGATAAATAACATGCTTATAAGTTTCTTTCAGTCCGAAACGTAAAACACAATTCGAAAATAATTTTTCAAACTGCGTTTCATTGAACTCAACACCTGATTCAAGTATCAGCGTTATAAAATAATTGTAAGCATTTTCAATAGGAAGCGACTGATGAGACACCCCATCGAGCAAAAGTGTGAGATTGGCATCTGTCATCTTTCCCAAATCAGATACTTTATGGCCATTATCCATCAGGCTAACGATTTTCAGCAAACGTTTGAGCTGTGAATTATCATAATAGCGCGTATTCCCTTCCGAACGTGCCGGAGTTAGGGCATTATAACGCTTTTCCCATATTCGGATTGTATGTGATTTAATACCTGAAAACTGCTCCAGATCGGAGATAGAAAACAAATTCATATGTTCAATTATTTGCAATAATATATAAACATATTGAGTTAATATGCAGTTAAAATAAGCCAATTTTACTAAAACCGTAAAGTATTCGTTTTCAAAGGTAATTTCTTATTATTCTATCTTAATAATTGATATTCAATATATTATTACGATTTTGGCCACGGCATAAATACTAGTTTAATTCTCCTTATGGTAGAGAAGATGATTTATTAGTGTTGGTAACCAGCATGTTATGTTTTTGTTTAAATAATTTAGCAAAAACTTAAACAAGAAGAGCATGAACTGTTTAAATTTGCGCCACAATACTTAAACAACCCCCCAAAAACTTAAACGAATGAAAAAGAAACTCTCCTCATTATTGATCTTACTGGCTTCGGGAATAATCCTGGGATCAAACGCTTATAGCCAGACAGCACAGTTGCAGGTAATACATAATGCAGCAGATCCGGCAGCCGCTACGGTTGACGTATATGTAAATGGCGTACTAACATTACCTGATTTTGCTTTTCGTACAGCCACCTCTTTTTTAACGGTCCCCGCAGGTGTAACATTAAACATTGGCGTTGCAGCCGGAAATAGCATGTCGGTTAATGACACATTAAAAAACTTTCAGGTTACACTTATGAACGGACAACGGTACATTGCTGTTGCGAATGGTGTATTGAATCCTGCAAATTTTGCAGCGAATCCTGATGCACAATCAACAACATTTACACTTTTTCTGAAAGACAATATCAGAAATATGGCTTCTATGATGACCGATGTTGATTTTGTCGCCTTACACGGAGCAAGTGATGCGCCTTCAGTTGATGTGATAGCACGTAATGTTGCAACACTTGTTGATAATGCACCCTACAGCGCCATAACCGGATATGTAAGCGTACCACCATCCAATTATATATTGGATGTAACACCTGCAGCCGGCTCTCCAATTGTTGCATCATTCCAGGCTGATTTATCATCATTGGGTGGAGGAAGTGCAGTAGTATTTGCATCAGGATTTTTAAACCCTGCTGCTAATCAAAACGGAGCAGCATTCGGATTGTTTGCAGCATTGGCCAACGGTACAGTAGTAGCTTTCCCTGCAGTGAGCACAGCACGTTTGCAGGTCATACACAATGCAGCAGATCCGGCAGCAGCATCAGTTGATGTTTATGTTAACGGCACTAAATTATTGGACAACTTCGCCTTTAGAACAGCAACAGCATTTATTGATGTACCTGCAGATGTTGTATTGAACATTGGCGTTGCCGGTGGAAATAGCGCATCGGTTAACGACACATTAAAAAACTTTGGCGTGACCTTACAAAACGGCAACAGTTATATTGCAGTAGCAAACGGTGTATTGAATCCTGCAAACTTCGCAGCGAATCCTGATGCACAATCAACAGCATTCACTTTATTCTTGCAAGACCAGATGCGTGAAGATGCAAACAATTCAGGAGATGTTGATTTGCGAGTTATTCACGGAGCTTCTGATGCGCCAACAGTTGATGTATTAGCAGGAGCTTCTATACTTGTTGACAATGCATCTTATAGTAATATTACCCCCTACTTAAGTGTGCCGCCCGCAGCCTATGTATTAGATATTACTCCGGGAAATAATAACGCTGTTATCGTTGCTTCTTTCGCTGCTGATCTTTCAGCATTGGCAGGCCAGTCAGCAGTGGTGCTCGCCTCTGGATTTCTAAATCCCGCTGCAAATCAAAACGGACCGGCATTCACATTAATTGGTGTATTGGCTAACGGAACAGTAGTAATCTTTAGTGCTCCGACGGGACTGAATGAAAGCAATATTGTAAGTTATAATCTCTTCCCAAATCCTACAACAGACCGTGTTCAGTTGAACTTCACTGAGAACACCAAGCAAGCATTAATGCTAACGGTCACAAATGCAATTGGACAGGAGGTGATGAATACAATGATTCCTGAAGGAAGTGCTCAATATAATTTTAGCACCAGTGAATTAGCTAAAGGAATGTATTTTATAAGAATAGGAAATGAAAAAGGATCGGTATCACAAAAGCTGATCGTACAATAATTAAAATGGTTGAATAAGTTTTTCGTGGTTGGTTTATCAGGGAGGGTGACGTGGTTGTGCCCTCCCTGTTTTTTTTGCAATGATTGAAGTTACAAATCGAATGAATGACCCCGCAGCAAGCTGCGAGGTATCTTGTTTACATACTAAAATAATCGCAACTGATTAGAATGGAACTTTTTGTAGTCTTGCTTAGCCTCGCCTTGTTCAAGAATATATTTTTGAATGATTTCTTCGTTTGCATATTGACCTACCGTATTAATATAATACCCGTCCGTCCAAAACTGCCCTCCCCAAAGCTGCTGTTTCACTTCCGGGTGAAGACGGAACAGTTCTCGCGCTGTTATACTTTTCACAACTTGTACTATCGACTTAGCCGACATCATCGGTACACTTTGTATCAAAAAATGAACATGGTTTTTATCTGCTCCAATCTCCAAAAAATGTATTTCAAATCTCCTTTCGATATCTTTACAAACTTCGACCAAGCTTTTTGCAACTTCATCAGACAATACATTTCTCCGATATTTTATTGGACAAACCAAATGATACAAAAGCAAACTCTTGTTATGACGCTTATGAATATGTTCGCTCATCAGGCAAATATAACGTTTGCCCTACAGCCCCTCCCCCCACCCCGCAGCATAGCTGCGAGGAATTCTTTTGATTAAACCTCTTTTATTAATGTTGAAAATCTGGGTTTGTCAATTCTTCAGTATCTTCACTTTTAAATAAAGAATCAGCTTCCCTGGGATATGAGAAAACCTATCATTACAACATTATTATTACTTGCAACAATTACCAGCTTCGCACAAACCTATAACAGTCCTGAAAGCATCGAATTTGACTATGCCAATAACCGTTGGCTTATTGCTAATAACAACGGAAACAATATTTTGGCTCGCAATAGTGCCGGCACATTAAGCATTTTTGTTCCAAGCGTAACAGGCCCTCACGGAATTGAAGTTGTTAATGACACTTTATATGTATGCTCCGGCACAACATTGAAAGCATATAACATTAATACTGCGGCGCAAATATTCAGCATTAATTTAAGCGCTACTTTTTTGAATGGTATTACGCATGATGCAAACTATTTATATATAACAGATTTTTCAGCAAAGAAGATATTCCGCTTTGATATGGCCACTCGTGCTTTTAGTGTTTTTGTAACAGGCCTTGCGAAAAGCCCCAATGGTATTATTTATGATGCCCCCAACAACAGATGTGTTTTTGTAAATTGGGGAGCTTCAGCACCCATCATGGCATTTGATGTTACTACAGCAACTGTTTCAACGGTAACAACTACTACGCTGGGTAATTGCGACGGCATTGCAAAAGACGGCGCAGGCAACTATTATGTTTCTTCCTGGACGTTAAATGGCATCAGCATGTTTAACAACACTTTTACAGGAGGGCCAACAACAGTTGTAACAGGATTATCAAGTCCGGCTGATATTTTTTATAATGTACTTTCTGATACCCTTGGTGTACCTAATTCAGGGTCGGGCAATAACACAACTTACCATTATTTCGGCGTAACGTCAATTAATGAAAACAACAATCTTTTTAAATTGAACATTCACCCCAATCCTATTATTAATTTCTGCGAGTTAAGTTATGAATTGCAAGAGCAGGGAAAAGTAACAATTTCACTATTTGATACGAAAGGTGAAATGGTTAAAACAATTTTAACAGAGCAACAGCGGAAAGGAGTTCACTCAATAACAACGGACTTTTCAGAATTTACCGCGGGTAATTATGTAATTGTAATTTCAAATGGCAAATACACAAAAACAAACAAATTGATGATTGTTGAGTAATGAAGTCATATACTATTAACCTATCGACTATAGGCTGGTTCAGCATGTCAAAAAGGGGAACAATTGATTACAAAAAAAATATTTTTATTTAACACCTACTCGTCTTTAGTAATGCTAAAAAAATATAAAACACTTTTTATGCTAGCAGAAATTTTAATTTGAAAGGTATTATTTCTGGATGTTGATAGACTTGAATTCAATACATACAGATTAATTCCCCCCTTTTGTTGATAGTAGAATAGTGATGTGTTATTGTATTGTAAAACTAGCAAGGGAGAGGCAATTATAAAAGAAAACAAAACGTAATCAATAGTAAAGGATGAATTGGATTAAAAATGGAACCACGTTAACAGGAGAAGTCGTGCTTCTTTTGCCCTTGGAAAAAAGCATTTTCAAGAATTAAATGAAGTTGCAAAGGAAATATGGATATGGGAGTTTCATCCGGTTGATATGAGTACTGACGATAAGAGATTGATTGCTTTTGCAAGAGCTTTGGAAGAACGTGATAAAGGAAACCAATTCCCATTCGTAGTATTTCATCAAAAAGAAAAAAAAATCATTGGCAGTACCCGTTTAATGGACATACATTTCCTGCATCGAAAGCTGGAAATTGGCTGGACGTGGCTGCACCCGGACTATTGGGCAACTGCTGTTAACTTAGAGTGTAAATTTCTGTTGCTTTCTTTTTCTTTTGAAGAACTAAAGGCATTGCGCGTTCAGTTAAAAACGGATGAAAATAATATCAGATCCAGAAAGGCAATTGCTAAAATTGGTGGACAGTATGAAGGGATACTGCGAAAGGATATTTTACGAGATAATGGTACAAGCAGAAATTCCGTATATTTCAGTTTACTTGATAATGAATGGGAGCGTGCTAAAATAAATTTGCAGGGATTGTTACAACGAAAGTTGATGGATTCAATTTAACAGGAAATAAATAATGAATAACATTACTTATTATAAGGCAACACAAAAAGATATTCCAACACTTGTTGAAAACAGGCTATTATTTGTAATAGAATTAGCAGGCGATCAGGATGAAACAACTGTAAAGTCATTAAGGGAGCAATTAACAGCCTTTTTCAAAAATCTCTATCACGAAAAATAAATGCATTTCTTATATTGCTAATTGTGACAATGACATAGCCGGCATCGGCTCTGTTCAATTAAGAGAGCAGCCCGGGAATTTTAAAAACCCTAGTGGAAAATGGGGACATGTAATGAACATGTATACATTACCGCAATTTCGCAGAAGAGGAATTTGTGCCGGGATATTAAATGAATTGGTTAAGGAGGGCAAGAAAATAGGCATTACTGCTTTTGAACTACATGCAACAGCAGCAGGCGAATTTGTATATAAGAAAAACGGATTCACCATACATCAAGAGCCGACCTATCGAAAACATATATAAGCTGGAAAAGAAGCAGAAAAATAAATCATGGGCAATATATATGCTTACATTATCAGCCCACTCATGACCTCCGTTTTTACGAATTTATAGAACCCCCTTCATTTATATATCAAGGTTGAGGAGGTGCGTCAACGACATTTGGTTTCGAATATTATTATTTGATAATAAATTATTTTCTTTAATTATTTATGGAATAGGGATTTGTTTGATATCTCAGCGAACATATAAATCCTTAATCCTTTATAAATATGAAAAAATCAATGCTCGTCGCGATATTATTTATCGCCATTAATGCACAGGCCTCAAATGAAAAATCAGTAAAGTCTTCCATCAGAAAAGTGACCGTGTTCACTCAGGCGGCTCAAGTCTTCAGAAATGCAACCGTAAATCTCAATCCCGGCGTAACAGAATTAGTGTTCACCGGGATTTCTCCTTTTATCAATCCTGCAAGTGTGCAGGCCGGGGGTCGGGGCAGTTTTGTGGTGCTCGATGTAAAGCATCATATTAAATATCCTGAGCCACCGAAACCATCTGATGGTGCTTTGCCAAAGGAAATTCAAAAAGAAATTCAATTAACAGAAGACTCTATTTCGGAGCTTGGTTTTATCCGCGAAGAATTGAATGACAAGAAAAATGCGCTGCAGCTGGAAAAGGACATGATCACAAAAAATAAACTAACACAAGGCGAAGGCAAAAGTGATTCTCTTCCTGTTTTAAAACAAGCCATGGATTTCTTCAGATTAAAATTGAATGACATTAATGCACAACTTGGTAAAATAAACCGGACAGTTAAAAGGAACCTTGCCGACAATACAAGATTAACAGCAAGGCTCAATGATTTGAAGACTTACAAAAACAGCGAAGATCCAAAGAAAAACTATGAACCTGTTCATGAAGTGATTGTGTCAGTAAGTGCCGATGAAGCAACGACAGCCGCTGTTGATGTAAGTTACATGGTTTCACAGGCAGGCTGGACGCCTTCATATGATTTACGTTCGAGCACGGCCGCCGCACCGGTGCAGTTAACTTATAAAGCAAATGTATATCAGCAATGTGGTGAAGACTGGAAAGATGTTCAATTAAAATTAAGTACAAGTAATCCTAACCGCAGTAATAATAAACCCGCTCTCCCACCCTGGTATATTAATTATTTCACAGCCAACAGGGAAGTTAAATTTCCACAGGCAGCAAGGTCAAAGTCTGGAGCAAATCTCGATGCTGCAAATGAAGAGCTCTATGCATTGAAAAAAGACATGGATCAATTATCGGCTGCGGAATCAGCAGCCAACTATTCACAAATGATTGAAACGATGACCAATGTGGAGTTCGATATTAAACTGGCATATACCATTCCTTCTGACGGCATCAGTCACATGGTGTCAATAAAAACAAGTGAACTTCCAGCTTCCTATTATCATTTTCTCGTTCCTAAAGTGGAGAGCGAAGCATTCCTTGTTGCAAAAGTTACAGGCTGGGAAGACCTGAATTTATTACCGGGGCAAGCCAATGTTTTTTATGAAGGAACCTATGTTGGCGAAACCGTATTAAACCCATCCATTATCAATGATACACTTGAACTTGCATTAGGCAGGGATAATGGCATTACTGTTACACGCACCAAACTTCCCGTAAAGGAAAATAATAAATTGCTTGGCAATGAAGTCACTAAAACAATAACCTATGAACTGCGAATGAAAAACAATAAAGTAAAAGCGCTTAATCTCATCATTGAAGACCAGATACCGTTAACTCAAAATAAAGATATTAAAATTGAGATGAAGGAAAACAGTAATGCAACCTATAATGATAAGTCAGGGTTGCTTTCCTGGAATACCATCATTAACAGTAAGGAATATAAAACGTTTAAATTCTCTTATTCGGTTACCAGTAATAGGGATATGCCATTAAGCATGTATTGAGAATTGAATGTACCGGAAGGCCGCCCTGCAAAAAAAACAGGGCGGCTTTTAAAATTTGAGCAACATCAGGAGCGATAGAATGAATTACTTTTCCTGTAAAACGGAAAATCACCAGCTTCAAAGTAATACTTTATCGGAAATTACCCTTAATCTTTCTTAATTTGATTAGTTTGCAACTTAAATAGAAGACAGATGTCTTGGCCCATAGTACTATTTTATGGCTTTTCCTTTCTTGGACTGGTGCATACCGTCATCTTTTCATATTTAGCTTTAAAAAACAGACGTACAGCTGATCTTATCATCACTTTGTTTCTTTTTGTTCAATCACTCATTATTTTAGAATATGTCTTTTACTGGACAGGACTGGAGAATCCCTATCATTATTTATGCAATATCAGCCTTACTCTTCAACTATTATTCGGCCCATTGCTTTTAATTTATGTAGACCTGGTTTTTTCTGAAAAGAAGAAACTAATTAATTATGCGATCCATTTTTTACCTGCTATAATTATTCTGGTGTTTATGCTGCCTTATTATTTAAGTACTACAGATTTAAAAACACATCATTCCAAAATGATTAAATATTTTGTACTGGATTTGCGATATGTTGTATACCTTATCATGGTTCATATGTCAGCGTATTGCATTTTTCTCATCGTGAAAATCATAAAGGAAAAAAGGATCGGCCATATAAAAAACTGGCTGCTGTTGATTACCGGGATATTTGGTTTTTACATTGCTTGTTACATCTCCTATTTTATTATGGTAAGACAACCGTGGTTTACTTTGTCGACTGATTATTTTGTTTCTATTGGAATGTGTGCCAGTATCATTTCCATTATTTATTTGGCTTATGGCAAGAGTAAAATACTGGAAGGATATCCTGTTAAAGATTCGGTTAAGCTGGAGAATTTTTATCTTACCTATAAAGAAAATCCTTCCGACACATTGAGTAAAAAAAAAGAATCTATCCATCAATATAAATACCCGGAAGAATCGGTAACCGAACGACAAATAAATATTTTAACACAAGCAGAACCCGATAAAGAGTATCAGCAGAAATATAAAAATTCAGGCCTCTCCGGCGATGTGATTGAAGAACTTGCCAAAGCAATGGATCAATTGATGCAGCAGGAGATGCTTTACCGCGAAAGTGAATTAAAACTGGAAACACTAGCCCAAAAGTTAGGAGTGGCACGACATTATGTTTCGCAAGTCATCAACCAGCATTATGGGATTAACTTTTTTGAATATATTAATCACCTGCGTATCAAAGAGGCGCAGCAAATTCTAATAAATCCTGCAAATCAGTCTATGAACATCATTGAAGTGGCCTATGAAGTCGGATTCAATACCAAAAACACTTTCAACGCTGCTTTTCGTAGAATTACAGGCATTACACCAACAGCCTTTCGTAATCAAAATAAAACCAGGTTAAATTAGTCCTACCTTATCGGGCAGGACTGTTTTTTATTTCATGTTGATTTTTTTTGTAAAAAAAACACAATGAAAAACAAATTCAAATATTTATTCGTCATATTGATCTTATTGCTTGACAGCAGCATTTCCAAATCTCAAATATTTATTCGGGATACTGCCACGTCTAACCCAATTGTTACTGATGCACAGCAATCGTTTTATAACGGAGCAAGCTGGATCGATTATGACAATGATGGCTTGCTTGATTTATTTGTAACACGAGCAGCATTGTATCACAATTTAGGGGCCGGCGTTTTTATAAAAGTTTCGATAAGTGGACTGGGTCTCACAACTGGAATTGGAAATACCTGGGCCGACATTGACAATGATGGCGACATTGACTGCATTGAATCGGGGGGTAATTCAGGAGGGACAAAATTATTTCTCAATAACGGTAATGGTACTTTTACTCAAAACACTGCCGGCCCATTTGCAATTGCGACAGATTTAAGGGGTTGGGGTTCTGCATTTGGAGATTACAATAATGACGGACTTGTGGATTTATTCATTGCTGCCCCATTGGGATTTGTTGGCATTACAGATGCCAGTAAGTTTTTAGTAAATACAGGCGGAGGAAATTTCATGCGCGTTGATACCACAGCCCTCACAGATACCGTGGATGCATACACCGTTCCTTCCTGGAGTGATTATGATAATGATGGAGATGTGGACTTATTCATTGGATCAGGTAGAGTGAATGGATCATTGTCGCGCGATTATCTGTTTGACAATAATCATGTGCAGGGAGGAAGTACATTATTTACCAGGAACAATTCATCACCGCTTGGAACTGATTTGCATGATGGACAGATCTGGAACTGGATTGACTTTGACAATGACGGCGATCTGGACGCATATCTCACAAATTATACCGGCACTGGAGCTAACGGATATGTAAATGAAATGTACAGGAACGATATTGGAATATTCACCAAGTTAACCGCAGTTGATGTTGGAGATATTGTGGCTGATGTAGGTGTTTCACTTTCCAGCTCCTGGGGGGATTTTGATAATGACGGAGACCTTGATTGTATTGTAGCAAATGAAGCGAACCAGAAGAATATATATTACCAAAATAATGTCGCACAGGGAAGCACAGTATTCACAAAAGTATTATCAGAACCCATGGCGCTGATGAATGGCAACCATTTTTGTGCGACATCAGGCGATTATGACAATGATGGTGATTTGGATGTGTTCATTTCGGCAGGAAGCGATAAGGGATTGTATGAAAATATGACAACACAAACTGATTTTATTAATATTAAATTGATTGGAACATCTTCAAACAGATCAGGTATAGGGTCGAAAGTTAGGGTAAAAGCACGCGGCTTTTGGCAGATGAGGGAAATCTCCTCGCAAAACACTTTTAATGGAATGAATATGCTGAATGCACATTTTGGTTTTGGTAGCACGGGCCCGCTTGCTTTATATATTGACACCATTAGGGTTGAGTGGCCCTCAGGTACTGTGGATATATGTACCAATATCCAGGCAAATGTTTTTTATGTTGCCACTGAAGGCCAGTGCATGATTCCTGTAACCATCAATGAAGCCTCAAAGGCCACAAAGCATTTTTATATTGAAGCTGTTTATCCTAACCCTACGAGCAGTGATTTGATTGTGAAGTATCATCTGACTCAACCAGCAAAAACAACTTTATTAATCACGGACACTTCAGGAAAAACTGTTTTGAAAAAGCAATTGACATCAGGAGTATCTGGTATTAATACTGCCAATGTCAATATAATTAACCTTAGTAAAGGCATTTATACGCTGATGTTAAACACTGAGAATGAAACAAACAGTACAGGCTTTGTAAAGGAGTGAGTTAACTCAATACCTTTTGTAACTTGTGCATATAAGTGGGAATATTGTAATTCTTTTTATGTTTTATGTAACGGATAGCACTTACAGTATCTCCACTTTTGCAACGTAATAATTCAGTTACAATCTAAATTATAATAAGATGGAAAAAAATCAAAATAATCAAGGTAACCAGCAATCTGGAAGCAAGGAAAACCAAACAACAAAAGAGGAGAACAGGAAAGTGACAGACCCTAATAACCCTGTTGCAAACAAGGATCATCAGCAAGGATCACGTCAAGATAATCAGCAATCTAAAGGTACTTCTTCTTCGCATGGAAAAACGGATATTGATGTTATGGACAAGGAAGATGACAGAGATGAATCAGCAGATGAAACAAATGATTCTGATTCAATTCAGAACGAGAAAAAAGAAAGTAATCAAAACAATAAGAAAGAAAATATGTAGTTGTGTTTTCGATCTATTAAAACGGAGGCTCACGTCTCCGTTTTTTTTATTTTAGTAAGCCTGTTGATTTGCAGAAGTGGTATATGTAATCAAGTGATAATATGCTAAACTTAATGAATCCCAACAATTTTTTATTTTGGCAAAAATGGCTTTTTATTTCAAGTTTAATATTCGCCTTTGCTGGAATAATATTTGCTTTTTCAGGAGTTAATTTCCTTTTCTTGCCTTATGATGAAATGCTTGCAAAAGTTTTCTGGGATCAAACGGCTTTTCCAATTGACGTAATACCATTCCGTACATTTATTTATGGGCCATTAGGGGGAACAATTGCCTGTTGCTATACTTTATTAGCATTTATTGCATATTATCCTTTCAAAGAAAAAAAAATATGGGCAAGAAATGCTGTTGTAGTTGCGTTTAGCATCTGGGCAATCATTGATTCCGCTGTGTGTATACAATTTGGTGTATATCAACAGATATACTTTATCAATGCATTCTCTGTTGCCGTTAAGGCATTGCCTATAATATTTACTTGGAAGCACTTCTTAAAAAAAAAGAATTCAGAATAGTTGATTTATTGACAGGATACTAAAGTTAAAGAAACAGGAAAATTTATTCAACCAAAATATTATGAAGAGTGTTTATCGCCATACAGAAATAACCTTTGAAAAACTGGCATCGGTTGCCATGATCATCCTAGGGAATTCAATTACCTTTATCCTTGCCTTGATTACTGTTTTGTTCTGGTTAAGCAACAAACAGTTTTATACCCAGGATATTCATCAAAGCCTGGGGGATGTGATTCTTGGAATTACATTTTTAAGTTTATTTATTATTCAAAAATCATTCAACCGCTTTTCGGCATCATTGCATATTAAAATCAATGAGCTGGTAGCCTCTCATGAACCGGCAAGCAATGCAGTTATTAATATGGAGGAAAGAACAGAACATGAACTATCTGAGCTTTCACGAGCATATACGGAACTTGCTGAACAGGCAAAAACAGAAGCGGAAGACAAGGCTTAGCCCTCATTTTTAATGGGATCCCAATTATAATTACTGTCAAGTGTTGTTGCAGTATAATGGCAATCTATTTCAGGCACTAAGATGGGAATAATGTAACTTAATTATTAAATCATGTAATGCTTTAGCCGTCCCGTATAGGCACCTTTGCTGCTTAATACTTCTTAGTCAACTCAATTATTAAATGAAAAAATTATTCTTAGTATTTGCCACGGCAGCTATTTCTTTTGGTGCAAATGCACAGGCCGATTCAATAAAAAGAATTATGAGTCCTCCGGATATCAATGACAATACCAATGATGGATTAAATCTTAGGCACACCAATGATAGTTTGAAACAAAATCAGGACAGCACAAAAAATCTGATTCAGAAATTAAATGACAATTCCTATGAAAACAGAAAAGGGAGAGAGTCTGGCAGGGAAATCAGTTATAATTCAACATCAGTTCCTCAAACTCCTGTAGAAAAAATAAAAGATTGTGTGATGATGAAAAACGGTAAAATGATGATGTCGAAAAACGGAGTTATTACAACTATGGATCCTGATATGTTAATGACAAATGGCACTAGAGTTATGAGTGACGGACGCATTTATGTAAGGGATGGTATTCAATCTAAAATGAGAGAAGGTCAATACATGGATATGTCGGGTAATATGATGACCATGCAAAATGCAGGAACAAGGAAAGCTGTAATTACAACACAAAATAAACCTCTTATCCGAAATTGAATCAGTTGACGAATAACTTTTAAGAAGCTGAAATCAAGCAGTATAAGAAAATACACAAATTAATTTTAACAATTAAAATCAAAAAACATGAGCTCAGGAAAAGTAGTATTAGGATTATTGGCCGGCGTTGCTGCCGGAGCCTTATTGGGGATATTATTCGCTCCCGATAAAGGATCGAAAACCCGCAAACAAATTTTAGATAAGGGCGGAGATTATGCTGACGAACTAAAAGCAAAATTAGACGAGGTGATCGACAGCTTCGCGCAGAAGTTCGAAAAAACAAAAGATGAGGCTGAGGAGATGTCGGCTAAAGGCAAGATGAAATACGAAGACGTGAAAAGAGATGTTAAGAACGCGGCATCAGATGTTAAAAATTCAGTGACAGGGAATTCATATTCATAAGTAATGCATTTATTTTAATTACAATCATAATTTTATCGTTATATGAAAAGCATTGCAACACCAATAGAATTACTTTTTGATAGAGTAGAAGACTACAGTAAAACGACATTAGAATTGTTTAAGCTTAAGGCGATTGACAAATCAGCTGATGTTGTTTCTTCTTTAGTTTCACGATTAACGATTCTATTGGTTGTTGCTTTGTTTATCATCATTATCAACATTGGAGTGGCCCTTTGGCTGGGAGAAATATTAGGAAAGTCCTATTATGGTTTTTTTGTGATTGGGAGCCTTTACGCATTGATAGCAATATTACTGCATGCATTCAGGCATCCATGGCTTAAAACACCTGTTAGTGACACCATTATTATGCAAATGTTAAAGAAAGAAGAATAGAAAAATGAAAACACGTGCAGAAAGATTAAAGCATGCGATTAGGATAATGGAAGCTAAGCAAGCCAATGACTGGCAAGCGGTAAAGGAACAATTTCACATTTCTTATGAGAGCTTGAAACCAATCAATATTATTAAAAACACAATTCATGATGTTACTTCTTCTCCTGACATGAAAGGTAATTTACTAAGCAACATTATTGGGTTAGCCACAGGCTATTTATCAAGGAAGATAATGATTGGATCAAAAGGAAACCCTATAAAGCGATTACTCGGATCAATTTTGCAATTCACTGTTACCAATTTTGTCTCGAGGCATTCTGATTCCATCAAATCTTCGGGAGAGAATATATTGCATAAGATAATTAAATACAGGAAAGAGAAACGACCATCTTTTCATCATAATGGTCATGAGGAGTTTGATTACAATGATGATTAATAACAGTACAAGCCAAACATCAAAAATCAATGAATAGTATGATAAATGGTTTTTATGATATAGAGCATTCTTAAAACTAATAAAATGGATACTGAAAAATCGATTGATATAATAAACTCCCTTATCGAAATCAACAACGATAGGATGGAAGGCTATGAAACGGCTTCCAATGAAACAACGGATGCAGATTTGAAATCGTTGTTTGATCAATTAAAACAAACCAGTGAACATTGCAAACGCGAGCTTGTTAATGAAGTCAAGCAATTGGGAGGTACTCCTTTTGAAGGAACGAAAACGACAGGAAAATTATTCAGGGTATGGATGGACCTGAAGGCTGCCATTACCAATAAAGACCACCATGCTATTTTAAGTTCATGCGAATTTGGTGAAGATGTTGCCGTTGATACTTACCAGGAAGTTATAGAGAATGATAGTAATCAAATTACTGCAAGACAACTTACCATCATTGGCAATCAGCTTTCATTAATAAAATCTGATCATGAAAAGATCAGAAGTTTGAGAGACATGGCAAATGCTGATAGATAATAGTTTGATAGAGGTGGAATTGAAATCGATTCTACTAATGTTTTGCTGTTAGGTTGAAGTAAAAATGAAAATAATACATAAGGACGCAGACAGTGTAATTATATATTACGGCAATAAAAGGCAAACAGCTTTCTTAATATAAGGGAAGTATAGTAGTAAGGAGGTTCCTCCTGGTTTGAGAAATAGTCTTTGTTGAATTGATACAAGGTTGTATAATTGAAAACATGCAATTTGATATTAAACAATTAGGTCCGCTATTTAGAACCACTTTCGGAGAATGGAACCAGAAAGACCCGTTCAGGCAAAGTGCAGTTATAGCATATTATGCAGTATTCAGTTTGCCGGGGTTATTGATGCTCATCATTGCAATTTCAGGATATTTTTTTGGCAGAGAGGCAGTTAACCAAAGCATACTTTACCAGGTTTCTGCAACAATGGGAACAAATACTGCTGACCAGATAAAGGAAATGTTGGATCAGGCTGATCAATCCAAAACTGGTATTATTGGATCCATCATTGGTTTTATCATTCTATTGATCGGCGCAACCGGGGTGTTTGTAGAGTTGCAAAAAACATTAAATATTATCTGGAAGGTGAAAGTTGTTCCTCAAAAGGGGATAATAAAAATTATTAAGGCCAGGCTGTTTTCATTTGGGTTAATCCTGGCTATCGCTTTTTTATTATTAATTTCCCTGGTAATATCAACGGCATTGGCAGCAATGAGTAATTTGTTGAGGAGTGACAGTATGGGGCTTGTCGTGCTGATTTTTAATGTGCTCAACTTTATAGTTTCGCTAGTTGTAATTTCCGCACTTTTTGCAATGATGTTTAAAATATTACCGGATGCAAAAATAAAATGGAAACATGTTTGGATGGGATCACTTTTAACTGGAATACTATTCACTCTTGGTAAAACAGCGCTTGCATTTTATTTTGGCAAAGCAGATCCTGCTTCCGGTTATGGTGCGGCAGGGTCAATTATATTGATTTTACTTTGGGTTTCATATTCTTCGATGATCTTATTTTTTGGTGCCGAGTTTACAGCTGCGTATACTAAACTCCATTCAGGAACTGTTCCACCAACAGAGATCGCGAAGAAAACTGCTCCCACCACGGAAGAAAAAGTTTTATAGCTTCAATGAAGATAATATATATAAGTAAGATTATTCTTTTAAATAAAAGGCATAATGTATGGACCTTACAACCGGTTATCCTTATTGGCTGATAAAAAATGGGCTGCCTGTAAATTATCCCCAGTTGAATACCTCATTGAAAACCGAGGTAGCCATAATTGGAGGCGGCATTTCCGGTGCTTTAACGGGATATTTTCTGAGTAAGGCAGGGATTGATTGTGTTATTGTAGATGGAAGGACAATTGGCCTCGGCAGCACCTGTGCCAGCACTTCTTTATTGCAGTACGAACTGGATAAACCATTATCAGAGCTGGCAGGTCAAATAGGGTTGCCAAATGCTGTAAAAGCATACAGGCTTTGTTCCGAAGCTTTAGAAACACTGCAGGAAATTTCAGAAAAATTAAAATTCAGGCAGTTTGAAAAAAGAAAGAGTCTTTATTTTGCTGCTTTCCAAAAAGACAAGAAACTTATTGAATCGGAATTTTCCTTCCGAAAAAAAGCCGGTTTCGAAGTTAGTCTTTTGAAGGAAGAGGAAATACGTAAGCGTTTTGGATTCTATGCACCATCCGCTATACTTTCTGAGCAGGGGGCAACAATGGATGTTTATATGTTCACACATGCTTTACACAAAGCAAGTAAATCAAAAGGACTTAAAATTTTCGACCGGACTTTTGTCTCAAAGATTGACTATCAGAAAAACGGCGTAAAAATTACAACCGACAAAAATTTTATTATCCGGGCAAAAAAAGTTGTTAATGCATCCGGCTATGAGTTGAAGGAATTTATTGATAAGAAAATTGTATCACTTCATTCCACCTATGCATTGGCATCAGCGCAAATTCAACAGCCAAATCCAATTTGGAAGGAAAGCGTAATGATTTGGAATACTGCAAACCCTTATTTATATATGCGCCTCACGAATGATAACAGGGTGATAATCGGAGGAAGAGATGAAGAATTTTACAGTCCGGGAAAAAGAGACACCTTGATAAAAAGGAAAACAGCACAATTAAGAAATGATTTTTTAAAATTATTTCCAGGCATTGAGCTTATCCCTGAATTCAGCTGGGCCGGAACGTTTGGATCTACAGTTGATTCACTGCCTTATATTGGGGCCTATCATAAAACACCACATACCTATTATGCACTTGGTTATGGAGGTAATGGTATTACCTTTAGTATAATTGCAGCGGGAATTATAAGGGATATTTTTACCGGCAGAAAAAATTCAAGCGCATCTCTTTTTTCATTTACAAGATAAGTATTCAGCTATTATCAAATATGTTGTTTTGATAAAATACTTTTGAGGTTAACAAATCAGAAACATACTGTTATGATAAACGCTGTAATTGATAAGTTACACTATTTAATTGATACCATTCCTTCTAAACTATTAAGCATGGCTGACGAGACTTTTAAACTGAAGCCTGAAACTAATAAATGGAGCAAGCAGGAAATTATAGGACATTTAATTGACAGTGCTGCGAATAATCATCAGCGGTTTATCAGGATTCAGTATGAGAATGTTCCTGCTATTTTTTATGACCAGGATAAGTGGAATGCATTAAATCATTACCAGTTAATGGACAGTGTTCACGTTATTTATTTCTGGAAAATATATAACCAGCATTTACTGGAAGTGATTAAAAATATACCTGATGCTAATCTTACAAAGGAAGGTAATACCGGAGGCGAGAAAAATGTAACACTTCAATGGCTGATTCAAGATTATATAGAACATATGGAGCATCATTTGAAGCAGGTTTTAAATATTGGTTGAGGTGTATTTATAACAATCCTTATATTTCCTGCAAGCAAAAATATGAATAGTCGGGTGCAGATACTGGGTTAAAATGTTCGCATTGCATCAGCAAATGGATAATCAAATGCATTAAAACGGTTGATATTTCACAAAAAGGAATAAATTTGATTAATAATAGTACTTATTCCTCACCAACCATGTACTCAAAATGTACTTTAATCATTCTTTTGCTTTGCCCTTTTTATTTGAATGCACAGCCCTCCCGGCTAGTTACGCTTGTTTCATACGGGGGAGCCGCAAATAATCTTGGAGCCATTTTCAGCATCGATACATCAGGCACAATGCCCTATGATATATATAATTTTAAAAAATCCCCTGCTGGAAGCACATCGGTTCATACCCGTTTTGTAAAACATGCCAACGGGAATTTATACGGATTTTTGAGGGAAGGAGGGCAAAATCATAAAGGATCTATTTTGGAGTATGACCCTTTGACTGATGAGCTAACGGTTAAAATTGAATTTAAGGAAGACTATCAGGGTTACCCTAACGGCGACCCTTTGCTGCATTCCAATGGAAATATCTATTTCTCCTCGCGTTATTCATTTAGTGAGTATGATCCAATTACAAATACCGTGAAGCCATTAAGTTATCTTAATACAGACGCTTCAGAATTTGGAAAGGATCTTACAGGACCCCCTGTATATGATAATAATGGCGACTTGCTGATGATCATGAAAGGAGGATACTTCGGTGGTGGGGTTTTGGTTTCACTAGACACAGCTACACATAACCTCACCGTAAGGCATGTGTTTAACCCAAATGGATATTCCAATCCTGCCGGACCATTGATTAAACACCCTAATGGAAAAATTTATGGAGCCTGTCAATATTTCGCCCCCTACTATTGCGCAGGAATTTTTGAATTTGATCCTACTAATGATTCTCTTAATGTTTATTCTTCCTACAATAATAATTTTTTAGCGAGCAGTATAAGTAATGATTTGTTTGATGGATTGATGCTTGCTTCGGACGGATATTTATATGCATTAAACGGGCAGAGGTCTCAATTATTTCGCTTTGACATTAATACACATAACTATACCAGTGTTGCGAAATTTAATGGTGATACGATTTTTGGTAACACGAGTAACTTTATTGTTGAAGTAAACGGCAAGTTGTATTTTTTCAATTATATATCCTATTCGACTAATAATGTAATAGTATCCTATGAACTTGCTACTGGTATTGTTGCACGGGAGTATGAAATACCCCATGGAACAAGAGGGCGTTTTATAAGTGGTGCTTTTAATCACAACAATATTATATATGGAACGATGAAGAATGGAGGGGGAGGTGATTACGGTACAATTTTCAGTTTTGATCCGGTTTCAAAAAACTATAACATCCTTTTTAACTGTAACTCAACAGATGGAATAAACCCTACGAGTATTTTTCCGCGGACCAATGGTAAATTTTTTGGTACTATGCAGGGCGGAGGACCTAACGGTACCATTTTTGAATACGATGTTACTAATGCTGTTTATACTAAGCTTTATGGTTATGGCAGTGGAGGTCCGAGTATTGGTTTCCCGTTGTCGGATGACCTAAGTCTTATTTCTAATAATTCCGGTACTGCAGGCTTGTTTTTATTTCATAAATCAACAAATAATTTTGATACGCTTAACACTTATAATTATAATTTGGGGAATCAGGCACCTCTGCAGCCGGCTGGCGGTTTAACGGAATACCAGGGTGATATTTACTGCTACGGAACAAGCGGAAACTCCATTCATAAATTTGATTTGAGCACCAACCTTTTTACACGGTTGACAAATATTGACCCGCAGTTTGGTATGGATGCTCAGGGAAAACTATGCCTAGCATCGAATGGGAAAATGTATGGCCTTGCAAGGAATGGTGGATCAGCCAGCAACGGAACGTTGTTCGAATTTGACCCGCAGACAAACATCATAACAAAGAAAATTGATTTTAGCCAGGTAATTTCTGGGAAGAACCCTGATTTCTCACTCATTGAGGCCCCTAATGGAAAGTTATATGGAACTACACAACGTGGCGGAAATGCAAATGCAGGGGTTTTGTTTTCTTATGCGCCATTAACAAATACTTATCAGAAACTTGTTCAGTTTGGCGCTGGCGCATACTTTCCAATGGGCGACCTGGTTGTAGTAAATAATACAGAGTTATATGGCATGCTCAATTCAGGAGGACTGAATGCTGCCGGAGGCGTTTTTAAATTTGACATTAACTCACTGATAACAACATTGGTTGCTGACTTAGGTGATACTACTTATGGTGGTCATCCAAATGCTACTTTATGTTTAGACGGAAGCAAAATGTATGCTATAACTTCTACAGGTGGCAATGGAAGTGCAGGGACATTAATGTCTTATGACACACTAACTCACCAGGCAAGAAGGATTGAAAGTATAAATGGAAGTATGGATGGCGGCACACCTAATTTCAATACGTTTTATAATGGAAAATACTATGGACTAATTTCGGATAACAGAGGCCATCTTGCTGTGCTGTATGAGTATGACCCTGCTCAATCGTATCATAAAAAATATGTTTTGTGGAATGATACATTGCTTGGCTTAGGAATTTCAGGATCAACGGCCGATGAAAATGGCAGTTTATATATAACGACTATCGATAAGGGCGCACTTATACAGGGAACAGGGACAATCATTAAAGTAGATATCAATACAATGACTGTAACAAAATTGCATGACTTTGATGTTTACAATGAAGGATGGGACACAAAAAGAATTTTTTTAAAGGACGGAATGCTATATGGTGCTATGCGTGCCGGAGTTAACATGGCGGGAGGTGCGGATGTTATTTGGAAGTGCAATCCGGTGACAAGCCAGTTTACTATCATGGATACTATTTCGGGGAGAAGTGTTTATTTTGGTTCAGCGGAAGGCGACTATATATATGGAAGTGTATCAGACATGTCGCCTTCCGGAAGCTGGTATAAATTAAATGTAAATACAAATGCTTTTACAATTCTTCATTCTTTTAGCAGTGGCGGCCCCGGCGGATACACTTGCTATTCACCACCTGTTCTTGGGGGAGACGGATTCCTTTATGGAGTGACATATCAAGGCCCCGGATTGGGATATGGCGCGTTATGCAGAGTAGATACTACAGGACAAAATTTCTCTGTTCTTCATTTGTTCACCGGTATAGATGGAGGTTGGATAAATGATCCAATATATAAAATGGGGGACAGAATTTATATCAGCAGTCCTAGCACAGGCTCCGGATCAAGGGGTATAATATCTGAATTTAACATCACCACACAAACCATGCGTACGGTATATGATTTTCAAAGTAATTTTCCTTTTATTGGAGAGGAGCATCCATATGGAGGTTTTATTTTTTGCACCGATTCAGCACAAATCACAACGCAGCCTGTAAGTCAAACGATTTGCGACCACCAAAGCGAAATCATCCTTACTGCACAAGCCTCCGGAAATTATCTTTCTACAAGATGGTATAAAAACGGAACCCTCCTTGGTGCTGATAACCAGGACACATTGCGTTTTAGAAACTTTACCTCTGTTGATGGCGTCACATACATGTATGAGGTGTTGACGCGTTGCGGATATCTGCGTTCCAATATTGCCACTCTTACATATGCTTCTTGCGACTCCGTATACCCGGGAGACGCCAATACGAATGGAGTGGTAGATATGAATGACATTTTGAATATTGGATTGATGTATGGGTATACTGGACCAGTCCGCCCTTCAGCAACAAACAACTTTGTTCCACAGTTCTGTAGTGACTGGAATAATTATAACATTAATTCAACGGATGCAAAACATTCAGACTGCGACGGTGATGGGGTGATTCATCAATCTGATACAACAGCCGTTTCATTGAATTATGGGTTGTCACATGTATTATCAAGAGATGTTTTTCCACAATTAAATTCTTTTGCTGCGGGAGCATTAACAGTACAAGCTAATGCGGGAAGTTTTCAGCCCGGTGACCAGGTAATATTGGATATATATGGAGGCTCTTCAATTGATCCGCTAAACTGCTATGGTCTTGCCTTTCAACTGAACATCTCTCCATCCATGATTGCAGTAAATTCCCTGCAGGCATTCTGGAATTATACTGCATTGGCACCCATTAGTCAATTGATTGGTTTGTCAAAAGTCAATGAGAACACTGGAGATGTTGCATTTGGTATTTCAAGAACTAATCATGCTGATACATCAACTTACGGTCAACTTGCGAAAGTTCAGTTTGTTTTAAGCAATTCAATTACATCTGTTACACCCATCGATATACAATGGATTAATGCAAATGCGAACAATTCAAGTGGGGTACTATTACCGTTAGGAGCAGGCGCGATGCCAATCCTTAATGCCTTTCCATTAGCAGTAAATAATTTAAGTAATCCAAATGAATTAATTGTATATAATAACCCTACTTCTCAATCATTAATGGTCGAAATTAAGGGGAGCAAATATTTTAACGGGCAAATACGTCTGATATCAATGGACGGAAAAAACATCGCAGAAATGCGTATCGCTAATCAGCAAAAAGTAACCTTGAATATGAATAATATTGCCAATGGAATTTATTTACTTCAGTATGATGGTGTGCAGGAAAGAATGAATAGGAAAGTAATGTACTGTAAAAATGTGCAATAAATCTTTTAACCACTTTTAGAGCCAACATCAAAATATTAATTCAGGACATTCCGTATAATTATTGAAAAAAATTGCAGAACCTAAAAAGGTGCAAAGCCGGGCATTAATTTTTATTAAACCATAAACACAAAGACTTACGTTAATTTAAAAACCCCGCATAATGCGGGGTTTTTAAATTACTATCTTTTATTTATGATCATGTCCTTCATGACCTTTTTCTTTAGAGCCTTCCTCCGGTTTTTGGCATTTTTCAACTATCTGGTGAAAAATTTCATGTGCTTCGGTGATTTGAACTTTTAGCACATCATCGCTGGCTTTTTCATTCACGCTTTTTTCAATCGCATCACATTTAGCAACTAATTCAGCAAGAATTTTTGGTGTTAATTCTTTATCAAAGCCATCAGGTACTTTGGAGGCAGCCCAAGTCTTAGCACTTTTTGCAAGTGCTGAGGCATTCTCTTTTAATGGTTTAAAATTTCCTTCTTCCGTTGGATGGAAGCTTTTACTCATTATGGCATGAAAGTCATGCAACACTTTCCAATCTGTTTTTTCAGCGTTTGCGTTTTGAAATGTTAACGAAAACGAAATTGCAGTAAATAATAAAATTAATTTTTTCATAATTGTTGTATATCTTTTATTAGTTGTGAGGCAAAGATAAAGGTACAGGACATTCCCTGCAAGAAAATAATTTTAAATGCCAACAGGATGCCAGGTAGTCTTTATTTCCTGGCAGGCCATGATGCGGTAGGGAGAATTTAAATCGTGTGTGCTGAAGTCAACAGCGCGCTTAACATTTAAGGAAGCATTGGTTTGTACGGCCTTCTTTTCTTCTTTATTGAAATCATTGAAGACGAAAGCATTAATGTCCATGTGTGAAGATGCCTGGCTTAGTAGTTCTTTTCTTAAGCAAGTAAGAATGTTTACTGTTCCTCCCGGTACGTCGGAAGCATGTAAAACTTCAGCAAATTCTATAGCTGTTAAAGGATACTTTTCGGATGCCATTACCGTACAGGTATTGCCTCCGGTGATGGCGGGGGCGACAGCACCAACCAAATGTAAAAGCGGACTTTCGGCATCAGCAATGATAGCTACAACACCCATAGGCTCAGGATAACTGAAGTTAAAGTGAGACGACTCTACGGGATTTACTGAACTGAATATTTGAATGTATTTATCACTCCATCCTGCATAATGAATTAACAGGTCAATTGATTCATTAATTTCCTTTTGAGCAGCGGCAGCGGTCAACCCTTGTTGCTGCATGGTGGAAATGAATTGCGCTTTTCGTCCTTCCAGTGTTTCTGCAATCCGGTATAAAATCTGCCCTTTATTAAAAGCAGAACGCTTGCCCCAGTCAGCTTGTGCTTTCCTGTTCGAGACAATGGATTCACGTAAATCTTTTCTGGATGAACGGCATATGTTAGCAATGGTCTTACCATTTTTATCTTTCAGCTGGTAAAACCTCCCCGATTCAGTACGCGGAAATTTCCCGTCTATATATAATTTATAGGTCTTGTTAACAGGAAGTCGATTAGCCGCGGTAGCATGACCATTAACACCATGACCGTTTTCATGTGCAATCTTTTTTAGTACTTTACTTTTTGTTGTTTCCATCTTCAAATTTATTTACCAAATATTAAATCACTTAAAATCTATTTACAAGACGTTTGATACCGTCTTTTAATAGCAAAACATTGAAATTAATTAATAATCCAAGTTTACAATCTGACATTTTTAAATAGGTTAATACCTGGGATGTATGCAAGTCATTAAGTGCTTCAACTGATTTAATTTCTATTATAATTTTATTATCTACAATCAGATCTGCCCTGTATCCACATTCCAATTTAACTGTTTGATAAATTAAAGGCAATGCTTTTTCAAGTTCAACAATAAATCCTTTTTGCGTTAATTCGTAATACAAACATTCTTTGTAAGCTGATTCAAGTAATCCGGGACCTAGTGATTTATGGACTTCAATTGCACAACCAATTATCTTATTTGAGAGATCATTAAGCACATATTGTTGTGGCGACAATTCATGAACGTAATTTATAGAATCTTCCATAAAAGGTAAGTTTAGGTTAACATAAGCATCTGTTTCTCACCGCTAAGAACGCAAAGGCTTACGCAGAGAAACGCAAAGAACAAATTGATTTTCTTTGTGTGCTTTGCGCTTCTTCTTAGCGTACTTTGCGGTAAAACACTTCTCATCAATAGAAATTAGATCTTCAATTTAACTTAACGTACGATTCCAATCCATGCAATCCTCCTTCACGGCCCATACCGCTCTCTTTGTATCCACCAAAAGGAGATGTAGGATCAAACTTGTTATAAGTGTTGGCCCAGATGACACCTGCTTTTAATTTAGTTGACACTTTAAATATTTTAGAACCTTTATCTGTCCAAATTCCACCACTCAAACCAAATGGTGTGTTGTTGGCTTTTTCAATTGCTTCTTCCACTGTACGGAAAGTCTGAACTGCCAATACAGGACCAAATATTTCTTCCTGTACGATACGGCTGCTTTGTGCAACATTGGTAAAGATCGTTGGTCTGCACCAGAAACCTTTCGAAGGAAGAGAACAGGATGACTGGTAACAATCACCGCCTTCATCAACACCAATCTTTATATATTTTTTTATTTTATTTAATTGCTCCCTGCTGTTGATGGCGCCGATATCAGTATTCTTATCCAATGGGTCGCCAATAATAAGGGTCTCTAACCTGTTGCGGAGTTTGCGCAGCAGAACATCTGCAATACTTTCCTGTACAAACAAACGAGAGCCTGCACAACACACATGGCCCTGGTTAAAAAAGATGCCGTTTACAATTCCTTCAACTGCCTGGTCGATGGCGGCATCTTCAAAAACAATGTTTGCTGCTTTACCACCTAATTCGAGTGTAAATTTTTTGTCAGTTCCGGCCAATGCTTTCTGAATGATTTTACCAACGTCAGTTGATCCTGTAAATGCAATTTTATCAATGTCGGGGTGATTGACGATGGCAGCGCCTGTTGCACCTGCACCTGTTATAATATTTACAACTCCCGGAGGTAAATCAGCTTCTTCAATAATCTCTGCTAATTTGAGTGCCGTGAGGGGTGTTGTTTCGGCAGGTTTTAAAACGACGGTGTTGCCGCAAGCCAGAGCAGGGGCAATTTTCCATGCAGCCATCAACAAGGGGAAATTCCAGGGAATAATCTGTCCTGCCACACCTAATGACTGCGCTTTTCTACCGGGAAATGCATAATCAAGTTTATCGGCCCACCCTGCGTAATAAAAGAAATGTGCTGCTGCCAAAGGAACATCAACGTCGCGTGATTCACGAATTGCTTTACCCCCGTCAAGACTTTCAATAACTGCAAGTTCACGTGCCTTCTCTTGCATGATGCGCGCGATTCTATATATATATTTTGCGCGTTCGGCAGAAGGCATTTTTTTCCAGGTTTTATCATAAGCGGCACGTGCTGACTTAACAGCATGATCAACGTCTGACGAACCCGCTTCTGCAATGGAAGCGATGCGTTTTTCTGTTGCAGGGTTGATGGTGTCAAAATATTTTCCGGAAGTGGGTTTTGCCCACTTACCGTTTATATATAAATCATATTTATCTTTTAACTGAACATGGTCAGCACTTTCCGGAGCGGGTGAGTAGCTCCATGTAGTGTTGAAGTTAAGATCTGCTTTTCCGTTCTTTCTTGTTTTACTCATGGGGTAAAATAATTTCTGTAAAGTTAATGGGTTGAGTGATTGAATCCAACAATGAGAAAGGGATATCCTCTCCGGGCATTATAAATTATCCCATCATTCAGGATAAAACCTCTTCTAGAACATGAAGCGATCGCAATTCAAAACCATGGGTTTGGTGCAATTCATAGTAAGTAACTAGATACTTCAACAGTTTTTTTCGATGGTCCGATAATATATATACTTTATCCAATGTATCGAGGTTGGCTTTCAGCAGCATTGACAGATGTTGTCCTGCTTGCATTTCCATGATGTCGGCATGCACCGGCAGTTGATTTGTAAAGATACCTTCCCGGAGATCAAAAACAGCCGTAGAATTATTGGCCTCTGTTTTGGGATAAAATCCGAGGAATCGGCTTAGCTTCACCATAAATAAAAGATGAAATAAATGAAACTGTTCCTGCTGGTGATCGAGGTACTGTACTGAATTATATATAAAGTCAAAAAGAGCGGTGTTTTTTTCCTCTTCCCGTATGGATCGGTACATTACTTCAGCCAGAAAAAGTGCAATGGTCGTTTTAACAGTATCATATGGAATAGAATGAAAAGCAGGTGCTGCGGAAAGCTCATTCACCCGATGTAAAGATTTGCCGGGTTTATGGTAAGCCACTACTTCAACACAAGATAAGGATTGCAGCAGGTTGGCATTGAATTTTGCCTTTGACTTTCGAACACCATTTAATAAAAAGGATTGCATGCCAAAATCTTCCGTATATATATGTGCAATAACGGAGGCTTCCGAATAATTTAAAGTATGCAATACAATACCTCGTGTTTTTTGTAGCATTGATTAAATGACTTTTTCCAATTTCATCAGGTCCTGACCGATATCTTTTCGGTAATAAGCATAATCAAACTGAATTGCTTTTGCTGTAGCATAACATTTTGAAATTGCACCCTGTAAGGATTCGTCCAGAGATGTTATACTCAATACCCTCCCTCCTGAAGACAACAACTTACCATCATTTAGAACGGTTCCGGCATGAAACACGATGCTGTCTTTTATTTTATCGAGGCCTGCAATTTCAAACCCCTTTTCATAATTGCCGGGGTATCCTCCCGAAACCATCATTAAAGTAACAGCAAACTGAGGATCTTCTGTAATGGAAATTTCATTTAATCGTTCTGCTGCGACAGCTGAAAGCAATTCCACAAAATCATTTTTAATTCTTGGTAAAACAACTTCTGTCTCCGGGTCACCCATGCGGCAATTATATTCTATTACATAAGGATTACCCTTTACATTCATCACTCCAATAAAAACAAAGCCTTTGTAATTCATTCCTTCTTTTTGTATGCCTTTAATGGTTGGCTTCACTACTTGCTCTTCCACTTTTTTTCGAAAAGAATCATCTGCAAATGCAACAGGAGAAACGGCGCCCATCCCGCCTGTATTTAAACCGGAATCACCATCACCAATACGTTTGTAATCTTTAGCATAAGGAAGCATGCAATAATTTTTTCCATCTGTTAGCACAAATGCAGAGCATTCTATACCATCTAAAAATTCTTCAATCACCACTTCTGTTCCTGCAACACCAAACTTGTCTTTATATAATATTTCATACAACTCTTTTTTGGCTTCATCAATATCTTGTAATATCAACACACCTTTACCTGCGGCGAGCCCGCTTGCTTTTAATACATAGGGCGCTTGTAATTCATCAAGGAATGAATACCCTTCCTCGATATTTAATACCGTAAAACACTTAAAGCGTGCTGTAGGAATTTGATAACGGTGCATAAATTCCTTTGCAAACTGTTTGCTGCCTTCCAGTTTAGCGCCTGCTTCATCAGGGCCGATGATGGCAATGTTTTTTAGCTGATGATCATTGTGAAAGTAGTTAACAATACCATTTACCAGAGGATCTTCAGGGCCCACAACCACCAAGGCGATATTATTATCAATTGAAAATGATTTTATTTTTTCAAAATCATTAACAGCAATATTGATATTCTTTCCGTGAAGTTGAGTGCCCGCATTTCCCGGGGCTATATATAATTTGGAACAAAGGGGACTTTGCGAGATTTTCCAAGCAAAAGTATGTTCGCGACCGCCGCTGCCTAAGATGAGAATGTTCATGATTTGGTTAACCGGTTTTATCAGATGCAATTCAGGTTGCCAAATTAGTCAAGAGAAAGGAGTTTGCCTCTATGAAATTGTAATCCTTTTTTATTAAAAACAACCTGTTTCTCAGAAGATATACCGGCCTGCAAAGCCAGTTCAGGCCACTATTAGGCCTTTTTACCTCATATTCATTTGTTTATCTGATGAAAAGCCATATAATTGCAATTACTCCAAAACAAATCTTCCTAAAAATTTTTAAAAATCATGATGAGTTTAATTTCAAGCCATTTTAAAATGGGATTCTGCGTTTTTGCCATGTTGTTCAGTAATGTAGCATTTTCACAAGAACGTAACAGTATATGGACGGATGTATCTGAGTCTGCCATTGAACTAACCGGACAACGGGGCTCCATACCGAGTCATTATCGCACGCTTCACCTCTCAGGCGATGCAATGAAACAATTGCTTGCAAGAGTGCCAAAAGAGCCGACCGATGGTTCAAGAGCGAAAAACGGCTTGTTGTTTTCTATGCCTATGCCTGACGGAACTTTATCTTCTTTCACAATTTATGAAATCAACATCATGCATCCCGAACTGGCTGCTAAATTCCCAGATATAAAAACCTATGCAGGGCAGGGAATAGACGATGCTAATGCGACAATCAGACTCGATTTTACTCCGCTTGGTTTTCATGCCATGATTCTTTCACCCAAAGGCAACATTTTTATTGACCCGTATTGTAAAGGCAACATTTCAGATTATATCTGTTACGATAAAAAAGACCTTCGCCCTTCATCAACATTTAATTGTGAAACAGCGAACGATGATCCATACAATCACAGGGGCATGTTGCCTAGCGATGCAAATGCACAAAAATCATCAGGCACATCATTAAGAACTTACCGACTGGCTTTAGCTTGCACCGGTGAGTACGCAGCAACCAAAGGAGGAACAGTAGCCGGTGCTTTAGCGGGGATGACAACAACAATGAATAGGGTTGACGGTGTTTATGAAACAGAAGTTGCTGTTCGTTTGGTTATGGTAGCCAATAATAATTTACTGGTTTATACTAATTCATCGACAGACCCTTATACCAATAATAATGGCAGCACGATGTTAACACAAAACCAAAACACCTGTAATAGTGTTATTGGTTCTGCCAATTATGACATTGGACACGTGTTTAGTACTGGCGGAGGCGGTGTGGCTTATTTAGGTTGTGTTTGTACTGCGAATAAAGCAGGCGGAGTTACCGGCTTACCAAATCCGGTAGGCGATGCTTTTGATATTGATTATGTGGCTCATGAAATGGGCCATCAGCATGGTGGTAATCACACCTTCAACAGCACAACCGGATCATGTGGCGGCGGGAACAGGGCAGCATCAGCGGCCTATGAACCCGGGAGTGGAATTACTATAATGGCTTATGCAGGTATTTGCGGCTCGGATGATCTTGCTGCACATAGTATTGCTTATTTTCATACTTATAGCTTTGATGAAATTGTAAATTATACAATAACGGGGTCGGGCAGCACTTGCGGAACCACTTCCGCTACCGGCAATAATGTGCCGGTTGTAACAAACCAAGGGAATAATTTTACCATTCCAATTTCAACGCCATTTGTTTTAACCGGAGCGGCAACAGATGCAGACAACGATCCATTAACTTTTTCATGGGATCAAATGGATTTAGGAACGGCAGGTGCATGGAATGCCAATCTTAGTACTGCACCATTATTCCGTCCATTTTCACCGGTAACATCTCCATCACGCAACTTTCCGCAACTTTCAGATATTATTAATAACACAACAACAGTTGGTGAAATTCTTCCTAACGTGGCACGCACTATGCATTTCAGATTGACGGCCCGTGATAACAGAATGGGTGGTGGAGGGGTAATGCATCCCGATGTCAATGTTGCAATAACTGTTGTCAACTCAGGCGGAGCATTTGCGGTTATAGCACCAAATACAATGGTAACCTGGGCAGGTGGTTCATCACAAACAGTTACCTGGAATGTAAATGGAACAAGTGCCGCACCTATTAATTGCACAAGTGTAAAAATTTCACTCTCTACTGATGGCGGGAATACTTTTCCAACTGTGATTGCAGCTAGTACATTGAATGACGGAACCGAAATGATTACTGTTCCAAATATTGCTACTACACAAGCGAGAATTAAAGTAGAGGCACTCAACAATATTTTCTTTGACATGAGTAATGCTAATTTTACCATTACATCAGCAGCGGTACTCACTAAAATTACTACATCGGCACTCCCCAATATTAGTTATTGTGGCGGAACAACATTCAATGTTTTATTTACTACAGATGGAAGTGCCAACCCCGGTAATATTTTTTATGCATTGCTTTCCAGTGCATCAGGATCATTTGCTTCACCCGATACTATTGGAAGTTTAGTTTCTGTCGCCGCCGGAACAATTATAGTAACGCTTCCTGCCGCTGCATCAGGTAACGGATATAGAATTCGCGTGTTGAGTACAACGCCTTCAATTGTTGGTACCGATAATGGCACCAATCTAATTATCTCATCTGCTGTTGGTGCAGCCGGAGCAATCACTGGAGCAACGCAAGTTTGTGGCGCGGGATCGGGGATGAGTCCTTATTATTATTCTACCGCTGTTATTCCTAATGCAACTTCTTATTTGTGGACATTGCCTGCAGGATTTGTGGTTGATTCAGGGATGAATACCAACACTATTCGCTTAGCTGTTTCAGCAAATGCATCCTCAGGAAATATTACTGTAGCAGGAGTGAACGGAGTTTGTACCGGCGTTGTCGCTTCACTAGCTGTTACTGCAACTCAAAGCCCTTCGCCAACGGCATCCAACGTAAGCGGTTGTGCAGGAACACCAATTACTTTGATAGGATCACCGGCCGGTGGATTTTTTGATACGCCAAACCCTTATACAGGAAATTCAACCAGCTATATGTATTTGATAACAACGGGTGGTTGTACCTTTTATAGTACTCCAGCATCTATTACTGTAAACCCTTTACCAACTGTTTCATTTAGTGGATTAGCGTCAAGTTATAATGTTAGTACACCAGCTGTTACTTTAACCGGATCGCCTGTTGGTGGTACATTCGGGGGCACAGGAATTTCAGGAAGTACATTTAATCCTGCTACAGCGGGTGTTGGAGGACCATATACTATTACTTATACATACAGTAATGGTTGTAGTAATTCTTCGTCACAACAAACAACTGTAACGGGCACTTGTACAACACCTGCCATGCCGGGAACAATTTCTACATCAGGCGGTGCAGCAAGGGTTTGCCCCGGAGATTCTAAGACATATAGCATTTCATTGGTAAGTGGAGCAACTTCTTATACCTGGACACCACCTGTTGGAGCAACAATAGGGAGTGGACAAGGAACCAACGCTGTTGTGGTAAATTATAATGCTGGGTTTGTTGCTAGCGATACTGTTCATGTTGTTGCAAATAATGCCTGCGGGTCTAGTCTTCAAAATACACTTCGAATAGTTAGAAATACACCATCTACACCAGGCACAATTACTGGCCAAACATTTGGGGTGTGTAATTTAAACGCCATACCTTATTCCGTTACGACGGCTGCAGGAATAACTTATAACTGGACATTCAGTGTTGCAGGCGCCACCGTTGCAACTGGTCAAGGAAGTAATGCTGTAACTGCAAATTTCGGAGCCGGATATGTTACCGGCTCAGTTCGTGTAACTGCAAATAATGGTTGTGGTGCTAGTGCCATGCGCACACTTACTGTAAGAGCAACACCCAGTACCCCTGTTTCAATAACAGGAGCTACATCGGTTTGTGCAAATCAATTAGGAATTCCTTATTCAACAACACCAGTTGCAAGTGCAACTAATTATACCTGGACTTGTCCGTCAGGTGCACGCATCAATGATGGTGCTGTAACTTCTGCATCAACAACATTAACTACAACTGCTACATCTGTAACAGTGAATTATGCCACTTCAACCGGTACGGTAAGGGTAAGAGCTAATAATACTTGCGGATCGGGCAGTTATCGTTCTATTACTATTTCAATAGTTTGTCGTGACGGCATTGTCACGAGTTCTACATTTCCTGTTACGTGTTTTCCAATGCCTGCATCTGATGAATTGAATGTTACATTTTTATCATCTGCTGAATCAAAGTACCGAGCTCTTGTTACTGACGTTTCAGGAAAACTTTTACGTGAACAAAATGGCATCTCTTTCATTGGACAAAATGAATTCAAACTGAGCCTAACCGACCTTTCTCCCGGATTATATATGCTTGATGTAAGACATGGTGATGAAAGAAGTATTCAGAAAATAGTGAAAGAATAAATTATCGAATTGTCATAAAAAAAGAGGCGCCCTTATTTCTAGGGCGCCTCTTTTTCTATGTGTATTATTTTATAGAAATGAAAGAAATCAATTATTAATTTTCACAGTATAGATATGTTACTTAATTTAATACTTAGGAACAATACCCATATTGAACCATGCGAAGGAAAACATATCGGCTACTTCATTAATTTGCTTATTGAGTGGTTTGCCGGAGCCGCTTCCTGTTTTGACATCGATACGGATTAATACAGGATCATTTCCTGTTTGATTTTCTTGCAAAGTGGCAATGTATTTAAATGAATGTGCAGGTACTACTTTGTCGTCATGATCGGTGGTAATTACAAGGGTAGCCGGATAGTTTTGTGACTTGATATTGTGCAACGGGGAATATTTATACAGGTTGTTAAAACTTGCAAGATCTTCACTAGTGCCATACTCAACAGCCCATCTACTTCCAATAGTAAACTTCTGGTATCGTAACATATCCATCACACCAAACTGAGGAATAGCAACTTTAAATAACTGTGGGTATTGATTGGCAACAGCACCAACAAGTAATCCTCCATTTGTGTTCCCCGTAATAGCAAGTTTATCAGGAGCAGTATAATTATTGGCGATTAAATATTGGGCAGCAGCAATAAAATCATTGAATACATTTTGTTTTTTCATCAGCATTCCTGCCTTATGCCAAGCTTCGCCATATTCGCCTCCGCCCCTTAAGTTTGCCACAACATAAATTCCACCTTGTTCCAACCAGGCAATGCGCGATGAACTGAATGTTGGTGTTTGACTGACTTTAAACCCGCCATCGCCACACAAAATAGTAGGGTTATTACCATTCATCGCAAGACCTTTCTTATAGGTAACAAACATTGGGATCCTTGCGCCATCTTTTGAAGAATAAAAAGCCTGCTCAGTAATATAATCGTCCGGATGAAATTTAATTTTCGGTTGGCGGAAGACTTCAGAACTTCTATTTGCTATGCTCAGTTTATAAATAGTGGTAGGATAGGTAAATGATGTAAAAGCATAAAAACAATCGTAATCATCTCTATTGCCATTAAATCCTGTTACCGTTCCCAGTGCAGGCAACTCTATCCGGCCTAAGATTTTGCCTTCATAGTCGTACTGGTAAACCTGAGAGTTTGCATTTTCAAGATATAAACCGAACAAATGATTACCTGCTGTACCAACCTTTTCCAGAACGTGTTCTGTTTCGGGAATAATTTCTTTCCAATAGGCTTTAGCTGAAAATAGCGGATCAATGCTTACTAAACGATTATTTGATGCCCCGTCGTCGGTGAGTACAAGAAGCCTGTTATCGTTATTGTCAACCACGGTATAGTTGTGCTCAAATCCTTTCGTCAAGTATTCAAGTTTGGTGAAATGGGTTGATAAATCTTGGCACATTAATTCAACACCATAAGTTCCTTGCATTACAGAAACTATTAAATAACGCTCATCTTCTGTTGTTTGAACTGTATAATAACGCAAAGGATTTTTTGGATCATCAAACACCAATGTGTCCTTATCCTGCGTTGTTCCCAATTCATGGTACCAAACTCCACTTCCTTCATTTTTTTCTGGGAGGTCTTTACCCTTTTCAGGTTTTTTATAACGACAGTAATAAAAGCCATTGTTATGCCATGCAGCCCCGGATTTTTTTACCCAATCCAGTTTGTCTTCCAAAAGCGAATCAGTGCCAACAAATTTCACACGAATTGTTTGCCAATCAGAACCGGCCTGATTCATAGAGAACGCCATATATTTCTTATCACGCGAAGAGCCAAGCAATGAAACAGCTGCAGTTCCATCACCGGTAAGTTTATTCGGATCTATAAAAACCTTTTCATCACCGCCAATACCATTTGTATAATAATACACATTTTCGTTTTTCAAACCGTCATTTTTGGTATATATATAATAATCGTCAACACGTACAGGAATACCAAATATTGGATAATTTGCCATTTCTGTAATCCTTTTATTTACAGCTTCACGGAATGGAATTTTTTCAAGATATCCTTGCGTTAATTGGTTTTGTGATTCAACCCATTTAGCCATCTCTTCTGACTTATCATCTTCCAGCCATCTATAAGGGTCGGCAATGGAAGTTCCAAAATAATTATCTGTTTCATTTGACTTCCTGGACTGGGGATAAGTCATCTTTTTCTTTTCACTTTGTGCGTTAATGGAAAAAGAGATAATACACAATATTAAAACGGAAACAACTTTTTTATACATGGATATATTAATTTTATATTTTAAATTTAATCTAAGTTCAACGAGAAAGAAATAATAAAGTTATTTAAATAAAAGATCAGAGGCATTGATGGAAAAATCACCAAGTACCTGCCCGGCTTTATTGATGAATTGCAACTTCAGGATGCGTTCCTTATCCATTCCTGAAACGGCAATTCGGGTAAAATTATTTTCAGTAATGAGTGTATTAGGAACACGTGAAGGATTGTTAAACTCAGGCGTGTCTTTTATTTTTGAGAACACACCGGAAGTAATAGGCGAGCTGGTGATATCGTATAAAGGGTAACCTTTCTTGGGCTGTATTTTAATTATTTCTGATATATGCCTGTCGCCTGTAAGAAAAACAACGCCATTGATTTTATACTCACTAATAAAATTCATCAGGTCGCTGTATTCACAAGGGTAATCATAAATCCATTCATACCTGTTCATGGGATTTAAAACCTGGCTTCCGCATGCAATAAATTTAAAGGTTGCCTTCGAAGAAATTAAATTATTCTTCAACCATTGCATTTGTTTGTCGCCAAAGAATTTTTTACTACAGTTTGGTTTTCCATTGATGCTGTCATTCCATTGGTCGGGCGATCGGTAATAACGGTCATCTGTTAAGAAGAACTCACAGTCGCTCCATTGAAACTTCCCATATGTTCCGGGATTATCAGGTTCTCCGTAGCTTTTATTTCCCCAGTAATTTTTAAAGAGTTCCAAAGAAGCCTCTTTCAATTCAAATGAGGTATGACTGTCATTCGGCCCATAATCATGATCATCCCAGATGGCGTAGTTAGGCATGGCGGAAAGTAAAGGCTGCATCTGTGATATTGAGCGATTATAACTATAACGGTAATTCATGCCGGCAACAGAGCTAAAATCGGCCTCGCGGTAATATAGATTATCGCCCAGCCACAGCATAAAATCGGCAGGGGTGTTTCCCATCGTTTTTAGGATAATAGGATCCTGCCCGTAAGGCGGCTGCTGCGGCCTGTCGTATTGTGCATCATTCAGATAAGCACAAGATCCCGTGAGAAATGAAAAGTCGGGGGCGTCTGTCCTGTATTCCCATAGCTTTTTTGTTTTGAAGGAAAGCTCATAAGGATAAGCAACGGATTTATTGTTGAGGATTATTTCATAAAAATATTTCATGTCCATCTTCAACTTTGGCAATTCAAATTTTATTGGATTATATGGGTTTCCCAGAGGACCCTTATAATCAAGTTCATAAAAAAAATCTGCATTGTTGTACTCCCAGTAACGGATGGTGGCTTTTTTTACTTCTGAACTTACTTCACACCATATTAAAACAGATCGGTGTTCAACATAACCCAGCATTGGGCCTGCTAACAGCAGTTGCTGCTCTTGTGCAATAGAAATCCGGGAAGATGCAAATAAGATAAAGCATAGAAAAACAAAGGATTGTTTCATGGACGTTGTTTTTGGAAATCCAAACCTACGTGATTTTTTTAAAATATGCCCGATTCATTTAAAAAATAAGCAGACGGATTCCTTCGAAACAAATAATGATTTACTTTTGACAGCATTACAACCATATATAATGGCGGTAACATAGACATAATTAAAAGAGAACCACAAAGGCACAGGGAAAAACACAAAGAACACAGGGAAAGAATGAAAGAAAATGAAATAGCAACCGTGGTTTTTAATTGCGCATTAGAAGTTCACAAAGTCCTCGGTCCCGGATTATTGGAGAGCGCTTATGAAGAATGCCTTTCCTACAAACTTGTTAAGAGCGGTCTAAATATTGAAAGACAAAAAGCCTTGCCCTTAGTATTTGAGGAAGTTAAATTAGACGCGGGATACCGTGTTGACGTATTAGTGGAAAACAAACTTATTATAGAAGTTAAAGCCGTTGAAGCGTTGAATGATATTCATCTAGCCCAGGTTCTAACATACATAAAACTGTCAGAATGTAAATTGGGATTGCTGATAAACTTCAACACTGTTCTATTAAAAAATGGTTTTAGAAGAGGGATTAATGGTTATTTAGAATAAAATTCGCAGTGTCCTTTGTGTCCTTCCTTGTGTTCTCCGTGGTTAAAAATTTGCATCAACTAAAATAAAATCATCATGCACTTCAGCAACAACATCAAAATACTCCGCCAACGCCGTAGCCGCACACAAGATGTGGTGGCGGGAGATTTATCCATCAGCCGTTCAACACTAAACAGCTATGAAAATGGCAGTGTGGTAAACCCAACTGTAGAGGCGTTGATTTCGTTTTCAAAATATTATAAAGTATCGATTGATACGTTGTTGAAAATAGATCTTTCAAAGCTTGGTGAATTTCAGCTTTCGGAACTTGAGCGCGGCAGTGATGTTTATGTTACGGGGTCAAAGTTACGTGTACTTGCAAGTACCGTTGACAGTAACAACAAAGAAAATATCGAAGTAGTACCACTGAAAGCAAAAGCGGGGTATAAAAGTGGTTATTCCGATCCTGATTTTATCAGAAAGCTACCCACATTTCAACTACCGATTTTGCTTAACGACAGAAAGTACCGCATGTTCCAGCTTAGCGGCGATAGCATGCTGCCCATCCCCGATAAGAGTTGGGTGATAGGCGAGTTCCTTGAAAATTTTTATGACATCAAAGACGGCCAGGCATATATATTATTGACTGTGGATGAAGGCATTGTTTTTAAAATTATCAATAACAGGCTGAAGAAAAAAAAATGCCTGGAACTGCATTCACTAAACCCCGCTTTTCAACCTTATGAAGTGCAAGCCAATGAAATTAAGGAAGTATGGAAGTTCTGCAATTACATCAGCAGTGAATTGCCTGAAAATTTCTGGGAGAAAGATAAATTAATCACCAGACTGGAAAGGATGGAAATGGAGATGAAAGGTATGAAGGAAGAGTTGAGGTGAGATTAATCTTTGTTTGGAATAAGATTTTAATTTTGCTGTAAATGGCAATTAAAGGATAAAAACCTTAACAAAAATCAAGAATTTATTTAGATGCAAATCATTCATAAAATAGACGACTTTCTCTTTACTATTTTTCCAAAATTAAGGGGGGGGGGGTAATAGTCTAATAATCAACACATTAGAAGATTATTATACTTACGGTCCTTTCAAACCCAAAGTAATTATTGCAGACGGTTGGGTAAAGATTGAAATTGATACACCATCAATCGTTTCACAAGACGCAGATTACCAAAAGACAATTGGTTATTGTGAAAAAGGTAAATACGCAGAAGCTAAACCAATTCTAACAAAACTTCTTGAGAAGAACCCGACTAATTCTGAATATCACAGAATCATGGGGCAAATAATTTCTGACGAAGGAAATCAGGAAGAAGCCATAAATTGTTTAATCGATGCTTTACGGTGGGATTCTAAAAATGGGTGGGCTTTGCTCATGATGGGAAACATTTTTGCAAAATTCAAAGATGATGTTCCAACGGCAATGAAGTATTATGACCAAGCATTGATAGCAAATCCAAAAGACAATATTACCATCAACAATATAGGTGCAAACCTGATGCAACAGGGTAAATTGGAAGAAGCTAAAAAATATTTTTGGCAAGCAATAAAAATTAACGATAAATATCCAAATACACATTTTGCTTTAGGGATGATTGCTGAAAGGGAATCTGATTTGCAGTCAGCTTTTTACAGCACAATTCAAGCAATCAAATTGAATAGGAACAAAGATGTCCTTTATCAAAATTCAGTTAAACAAGCATTTGCAATTGCCAAGAAAATAAATTTAACCGCCATAGGAAAAAAAATATTCCAAGAGTATAAATATAAACTTGAATTTGAAGGCGACAGAGAAATAGATATTATTCAAGATAGCGAAATACCAACTGCCGCTAAATTTGAATTTGCAGAAAATTATGACAGACCAAAACATATTGTAAGATACAAGCCATCATATCCGGCAGTTGAACATCTTATTATGCATGAATTGGTGCATTTGGACTTTGTAATTGAGGCAAGGAAAGGAGCGTTGAATCAACTTTTTATATCGAATCAAAATCATAAGTCAAAATTTATTAATGGACTTGAGTCGACAGTGAAGAAATTCGATAAAATGGGCGTTTCTGAAAAATCAATTTCAGATTATTGCTCAAATCTTTTCGAAGGGATGAACAGACAAATTTTCAACACACCTATTGATTTATTTATTGAAAACTTTCTTTATAATGATTTTTCAGAATTAAGACCTTATCAGTTTCTATCGCTTTACAACATGCTTCAAGAAGGTTTAAAAGCAGTAACTGATAAAAAGATTGTTGAACTATCACCTAAAGATATTATTTCTAAAAGCAAAATCTATAACATCGTTAATGCAATTCAATTTAAAGAACTCTTTGGCTTAGATTTTATAAAAGACTTTCAAGCATCAACTACTGAACTAAAATCAGCAAACGATTTTTATGCTGAGTATTTACAATATAAAGATGATAGAGAACCTGGTGAAGAATATGAGTTGGTAATTCATTGGGCGGAAGATTTAAAACTGGATAAATATTTTGAATTGGTAAACGAAGTAGAATTCAGAACAAAAAGAAAAGACATAGACAACTTGCTGTCGACAATTGAGCAAGATCCATACGACTTAGAATCAAAGGACCCTTCCAAAAAAAGTGAAATGGATAAATTTCAAAAGTCACAAAAGACATTAGGTACAAATATGGCTGTAGTCATGTTTATGGTTGATGCATTGCAATTCTTTGAAAGAATGCCACCAGATGAAATTAAAAAAATCGCATTTGAAATAGCAACGCAAGGAACGCAAGGTTACCGACCAGATAAAGACGGCTATAGGATTAATTCCATTAAAGGAAAAACATTCTCCGGGTACCACATTTTAGCTTATTACTATGTAAGCTGGTCATTGGCAATACCAGAAATGGTTTTGCAATTAAACTTACCGTATGAAGAAGAATATAAATTGGCATTGACAATGCATAAACCGAAATCATAATGAAAGATATAGACGAAATAGTAAAGGAGCTTATAAAATTTAGAAATGAAAGAGATTGGGAACAATTTCATAATCCCAAAGACCTTGCGCTTGCTATAAATATTGAGGCTGGCGAATTATTGGAATTGTTTCTATGGAAAATCGCTGAAGATGCCAATCAAGAAAAAGTGAAAGAAGAATTAGCAGATATTTTTTCGTTTGCATTTCTTTTGGCAGACAAATATGGCTTTGATGTAAAACAAATAATTTTTGATAAAATCAAATTAAATGCAGATAGATACCCTGTTGACAAGGCAAAAGGGACTGCCAAAAAATATAGTGAGTTATGATTGTATATTCTTCAACAAAAAAGGAGTTTTTAAATGATGTTAATAATTTCCCTATTGAAGATGTTATATTAAAGAAATTCGAGGAAAGATTAAAGCGGACCACGGGTCAGAGTGAGATTGAATCATGGAGAGACTCGTTGCCTTTTATGAGTCAAGTTTTAACCGACGCAACAATACCAGATGATGCAGGAATTCTAATAGAATTTATGATTCCTCAATCTTCATTTAGGGTAGATTTTATAATAACCGGATTAAACAAAGAGAACAAAGAAAACGTCGTCATTATAGAATTGAAACGGTGGACAGAAATTGAACTAACCGAAAAAGATGGAATTGTAAAAACAAGATTTAAAGGAGGATTACAAGACACAAGTCATCCATCCTATCAAGCTTGGTCGTATGCTGCCTATTTAAATAGTTTTAATGAAACAATATTCATTGATGATATTAAACTTAATCCTTGTGCCTACCTTCATAATTATGTAGATGATGGTAAAATAAGCAATCGAATTTACCAGCATTATATTGATATCTCTCCAATTTTCCTAAAGTCGGATAAGCAGAAATTAAGAGACTTTATAAAATCTCATGTAAAAAAAGGCGATACATCCAACATAATGTACCGAATTGAAAACAGTAAGATAAGGCCATCAAAGGCATTAGCCGATTGTCTTGTTTCAATGTTAAAGAATAAAAAGGAGGAATTCATTATGTTGGATGATCAAAAACTTGTTTATGAGACGGCAATTTCCATCTCAAAAAAATCAAATGACTTTAACAAAAATGTTCTAATAGTTGAAGGCGGGCCGGGTACAGGTAAATCTGTAGTTGCCATAAACCTTCTTGTCGGACTTAATAAAATTGGCAAAGTTGCAAAATATGTCACTAAAAATGGTGCTCCAAGAGCTGTTTACAAAGCTATGTTAACTGGCAGTATGAGAGGAGGAGATATTGATTTTCTATTCACTGGATCTGGCTCTTTTATTAACACAGAACCAAATACTTTTGACACATTAATAGTTGACGAAGCTCACAGATTAAATGCTAAATCAGGAATGTTCAGTAATCTTGGAGAAAACCAAATTAAAGAAATAATAGGGTGTTCAAAATTTTCAATATTTTTTATTGATGAAGATCAAAAGGTAACTACTAAAGATATTGGCAATAAGGATGAAATAAATAAATGGGCAAAATTCAATAATGCAAATGTAGTAACATTAGAATTGCGCTCACAATTTAGATGTAATGGTTCTGATGGTTATTTGGCTTGGCTCGACAATATGCTTCAAATAAGGAATACATCAAATATTTTGCTTGAAAAAAAAGATTATAGTTTTAATGTTTTGAATAACCCTTCAGAGTTAAGAGACATTATATATAGCTTAAATGAAAACAATAAATCCAGAATGCTTGCAGGTTATTGCTGGAAATGGGTTAGCAAAAAAGATAGAAATAAATATGATATTGAATTCCCAAAGTTTGACTTCAAACATAAGTGGAATTTGGCAGACGATGGAATGAAGTTTATTATTAGTAAAGAATCGGTTTCGGAAATCGGATGTATCCACACCAGTCAAGGATTAGAATTGGAACATGTTGGTGTAATTGTTGGTAAAGATTTAGTTGTTCGAAATGGAAAAGTGGTAACCAATTTCAGAGAAAGAGATTCAAATGATAGCTCTTTAAAAGGTATTGTAGCATTAAATAGAACTGATCCGGAAAAGGCATATGAAATATCAGATAGAATAATAAAAAATACGTACAGAACCTTATTTACAAGAGGAATGAAAAGTTGTCATGTATATTTTGTAGATGAGGAAACTCGTGACTATTTTTCAAATCGCATAGCAAAAGCCGAGAAGAAAAAAATAAAAGATATTAAGCAGCCAGCCGTTAAAATTATTCCATTTGAAAATAGTGTTCCAATTTATGATTTGAAAGCCGCAGCAAGTGTTTTTAGTGAGTTGCAAATAGTCAACATCGTGGACTATGAATGGATTGAATTGCCTTCTGGTTACAAGGCATCGAAAGATTTATTCGCATGTAAAGTTTTAGGCGAATCGATGAATAAAATTATTCCCAATGGCTCAACTTGTTTATTCAGAAGATATACAGGAGGGTCGCGAAATGGAAAAATAGTATTAGCTGAACACACCAGTAAACAAGAATCGGAATTTGGATCAGCATATACTGTTAAAGAATACTATAGCAAGAAAAAAATTAAAAATGATCTGTGGAGCCATGAATCAATTAAGCTAAAACCTAAATCTAATAATCCAGAATTCACTGACATTGAATTATCAGAAGATGAATCTATCAATCTAAAAGTTATAGCAATATTTGAATGTGTTTTAAGATAAATTAATAATTCCACAACTTGCCCACTCGGAATTAGAATTGCAAAAAATCATAGATTCAACTTTCTTCCTTCCCCGCCAATACTATTACCAACTCCCCCTTCACAGTTTTAAGTGAAAAATATTCAATCAATTCCTTTAGAGTCCCACGCTTTGTTTCTTCAAACATTTTGGTAAGCTCACGCGAAACAGATGCTGCCCTGTTTTCACCCATTACAGCAGCCAGTTGTTCCAATGTCTTTATCAATCGAAACGGCGACTCATAAAACACCATCGTCCTTTGTTCTTCTTTTAACTGCTGCAACTTCGTTTGCCGCCCCTTTTTTAAGGGCAAAAACCCCTCAAAAACAAAACGGTCGCAGGGCAAAGCGCTCATCACTAATGCAGG
>JANOXC010000117.1:0-17480 GCA_031418215.1 Bacteroidota bacterium | reverse complement strand
CATCAACGTTCATTATTATATGAGTTGGACCCGTTGATGGGTCACAAGCATCAGTTGTACAAACATTTTGATCATTTACATTGATTGGTGTATGGGTAGGTCCATTTATTGGGTCACAAGCATCGGTTGTACATACATTTTGATCATCAACATTGATTGGTGTGTGGGTTGGACCTGTCGATGGGTCACATGCATCAGTCGTACAAACATTTTGATCATTTACATTTATTGGTGTGTGTGATGGACCTGTTAATGGGTCACAGCCATCAGTTGTACACAAATTATTATCATCAATATTAATAGCTGTATAAGTAATATTTCCAGTTGCTGGATCGCAGGCATCTGTTGTACAAGCATTATTATCGTTCACTGTTAAGGCAGTAATAGTCCTGTTACACATATTCTTACATCCAAAGGCATTGGTTGTTGTAATTACATAAGTACCGGCGGCAGAAACTGTGATACATTGCGAGGTTGCACCATTACTCCATTTATAAGAAGAAGCCCCCACAGGTGCGCATAAATCTGTTGAACCCCCGGGACATATAAAATTGCTGCAGGAAATTGCGCAGGGTGCCGTGCTGCTTAATGAAACCGCCTTGCTAATATTATTTTTACATCCATTTCCGTCAGTTACGGTTACAGAATACAAGCCGGCTGATGATACAATAATCGATGTTGTAGTTGCACCGGTACTCCATTTATAAACATTTCCTCCTGAAGCTGTTAATGTAGTATTACCGTTTTTACAATATTCACTATTCCCGGATATCAGTGCATTCGGCAAAGGATATACATTTACAGCTATTGAAGCAATACTTGTACAGCCGTTTTCATCAGGCATTGAAACTGTATATATTCCAGATTGAGAAACAGTAATACATTGTGTTGTTGCGCCGGTATTCCATTGGTAAAGTAATTCGGCCCCGACCGGAGCACAGAGCAAACTTGAATCGCCCGGACAAAAGGCAGTATTCCCACTAATTGAAAAAACCAGTGGTGAATTTACCTCAAGGTATTTTTCACTTCCACCAACACATCCGTTAGCATCCGTGACAGTAACAGTAATTACACCTGCCGCACTTACGGTAATACATTGCCCGGTAGCACCGTTACTCCACAAGTAACTGGACATACCGGCAGGTGCACACCATTCAGTTGACCCTCCATTACAAATTGTTCCTGCTCCGGTGATACTTGCTGAAGGCAGATTTGGCAAATGGGATACTCCAAGTACGGGATCGCAAGCATCATTGGTGCAAGGGTTTTGATCGTCAATGTTGATGGCAGTATGCGTTACACCTGTTAATGGATTACAGGCATCCGTTGTACAAACATTATTGTCATTTATATTCAAAGGTTCATGCTTAACTACCCCGGTTGGCGCATCACAAGCATCTGTAGTACATAAATTATTATCACTAAGCACTGCCATACTCACGGTACGCGTGCAGGAACCAATGCAACCTGAAGAATTTGTAACAGTAACTGTATAAGTATTTGGCATATTAACAGTTATACATCTGTTGGTGGAACCTGTACTCCATCTATAAGATGAAGCGCCGGAAGGAGCACATAAACTAGTAGAAGTTTCAGGGCAGATGGAAGAGTTCCCCGCAATAGTAACGGCCTGCGCTTTAGCAAGTGTAATCACCTTATTACAAACACTTACTACCCCATTATCATCTGTACATGTTAAAGTGTAAGTTCCACTAATAGTAACAGAAATGCATTTGTCTGTGCTTCCAGTACTCCATAAATAGGATCCAGCACCATTTGGTCCACACAAACTAACTGTTGAACCTACACACATTGATCCTGTTGCAGTAATACTACAAAATTGCTGTGCATTAATCTTGGTAGTTGCACTAAAAACAAAGAACATAGCAATAAAAATTGCATGCATTTTAATGCCAAATTCGGGTAAAGTTCTTTTCATGATATCCATATGACTTAAATAATTTATATATTCAAACTACTAGTTTCAATTATGTTTTTGATTATTTCTCGATTACACAAATCACAATCCATTAAAGTTAACGACTCAACATCCTAACAATTCTTTACGTTGGAAATGCAATTAAAACTTTTGCTTATACCAATCTTTAACTTAGCTATAAAGAGGTAACTACATCATATTTTATACGATAACTGAGGTCAAATAGGTTATGGAAAAACACAATTAAATCAAGGTAGATCACGCAGAATCATCTCGGTATTTTGATTAAAAAGCTTAAATCTGACATTGTATTTTAGCATTTTAAGATACAGTTAGTTATTAAGTTCCTATCCGCTTTATATGGGCTGAGTCGATTAACAAGTACAAAAAAAATGTTTATTAACCAAAGAATTATCAGCCTAAGTTCTTGATTTGCCGAATTTAAGACTTTTAAGATTAGTTGATTATTTTAATATCCATGCTCTTTTACCGGCTTAGAAACGAAAATCTGAATGTTCCAAAAAATGATAAAAAGTCGAAAAACCTTACAGAACTATAGTAAATATTTAAACTTAAAGTAACCGTCAAACTAATACAACCACATCTATCAATGATTCAACAAAATACTTCAAATCCCCGCCTAAATGGTTTCAAGAAAAATGTGCCCGGTTGAAACGTCTAATTTCAATACTGCAATTATTGATTATTAAAAGAAACAATATCTCACAACAATTTTTTTATAGCAAGGTGTGTTTGAAACAAGCGATTTAAAATTGAATAACATTCAAAACTTCTTACTACTTATCTCAAAAAACTCATCACTATTCTCAATTACTTTATTTGTAATTGCTTTTCATAAATGAAATCGCCTTTTGCATTGCATCATTGGCTGAAGACTTATCAAATTTTGGATTACTGGGATTAGCAAAAGCATGGTCAGCATCATAATTATAAATAGTTAATTGCTTACCAGCCGCTTTCATATCGGATTTAAATTTTTCCACTATTGCAGGTGTAATCCATTGATCCTTGCTAGCGAAAATTCCTACAACCGGACAATTCAATTTCTTAAGTCTAGCCAGGTCAGTTTCAGGCATACCATAATAAACAACACAACCTTTCGCATTGGGTCCAGCCATCAGAGAAGCCTGTAGACTCCACTTCCCCCCCATGCACCATCCTATAGTTTGAATCTCCCCTATTTTACCGATATAATCAATAGCACCACTTATGATGGCTCTTGCTCTTTCATCCTTCAATTCAGAAATGAGTTTCGATGCTTCTTCAGGATTGGAAGTAACCTTTCCATCATATAAATCGATCGCTATAACAGTTGCACCTAATTCCTCCCCCAGCTTTTCGGCTTCCTGCTTAATATAATCATTAAGTCCCCACCATTCATGAAAAAGGAAAATCTTACGATTTCCAGCATTTTTCTCAACGACCTGAAAAGCATTTGCATCTTTTCCATCAGGCGTTTTAAAGGTGATCATTTTACCTTTAGAAGGACTAAATATAAATGGTTCAGGAGGGAGGTGCGCGCTTATGAAGGCCGGATCATTCAGAAATACCTCATTATTCGTAGCAAGCATATTACAGCAAGTGTGCTGACCATTAACTGTAGAAGAACAAAACACAACAGCGAAAATTAATAATAACAGATTCATTTTCATAATTAGCATATTTTGTGCAAATATAAATGTGATTTATTTGTAAAATACCACTTTAGAACAAATTATAATTGGCAGTTGTTAATCAGTTTTGCTTATTTTCGAAACCTAACCTATTAAAAATAGTGGAATATGAATTATTGGCTTGTAAAATCTGAACCAAATGTTTACTCTTTCGATCAGCTTATTGCTGATGGCAACACCATTTGGGATGGAGTGCGCAATTACGCAGCGCGGAACCATATGAAATTAATGAAAAAAGGTGATTCAGTACTTTTCTATCACAGCAATGAAGGAAAAGAAATAGTTGGTATTGCAAAGGTTTCAAAGGAACATTACCACGATCCTTCGGCAGGCGAAGAAGATTGGGTAGTTGTGGAACTTAAACCTTTTAAAAAACTAAAAAAAACAGTATCCCTGATGCAAATAAAAAATGATCATCGCTTTAGTAAAATTCCGCTGGTGACTATTCCGCGACTGTCGGTTATGCCGGCGAGTGAAGCTGAATTTACCGCCATCCTTGAAATGGGTTCCTAAATTAAATGGCTGTGCAATTCAAAAATACAAGTTTGCAATGTAGGGTAAAAAGCATTCTCACACTACTGATAATTTTAATCGGTATGGAAACGGTCTCCGCTCAAAAGGGTACGATACGGGGATTTGTTTATGACAAGGAAAACGGCGAGCCGGTTCTGTTTACCAATGTATACCTCCGTGGCACCAATTATTCGGGTACAACGGATGTAAACGGTTATTACTCCATTAACAGTATTGCGCCTGGCAATTATTTACTAATGGTGACTTCTATAGGTTACGACTCTCTCTTACTAAATGTTGAAGTTAAAGATGGAGACCTTTTGTCAAAGCAATTATATATAAAGAAAGGAGTCATCAGACTCAAAACCGTCGAGATATCAGCAGAGAAGGAGGCAGCGAGAACTGAGGTCCGTACGTCAGTGAATAAAGTAACACCTCGTGATATCCAGATGATTCCCGCAGTTGGTGGTGAGCCAGATTTTGCGCAGTACTTACAAGTATTACCCGGTGTTGTTTCAAGTGGTGATCAGGGTGGCCAATTATATATTCGTGGAGGAACTCCTGTTATGAATAAAGTTTTATTGGATGGGATGGTGATATACAATCCCTTTCATTCCATTGGTTTGTTTTCTGTTTTTGATGCTGACATTATCAAGAATGCCGATGTTTATACTGGCGGCTTTAATGCTGAATATGGTGGAAGGATTGCCTCTGTAATGGATATTACAACAAGAGATGGAAATAAAAAACGTATTGCCGGAAAAGTCTCAGCCAATACTTTTTCATCCAAAATTTTAGTAGAAGGCCCACTAGTAAAATCTAAAGAAGGCGGAAGTGGATCTTCTTTCATTTTCACAGCAAAAAACTCCTATTTAAACAAAACTTCCCCGACCATTTACAAGTACATTGATGAAAAAGGATTGCCTTATAGTTTTACAGATATATACAGCAAAATTTCGTTTTATGGAGGAAACGGCAGTAAACTAAGTCTTTTCGGTTTCAGTTTTCAGGATAAAGCGAACTATCAATTCGTAACAAACAATGAATGGAAAAGTGCAGGCGGTGGATTTAACTTTGTCCTTGTTCCCGGCAATTCGGCTAACCTTATAGATGGCAATTTTGCCTATTCAAAATATCGCATTACGCAGCAGGAAGCAGAGGACAATCCTCGTTTCAGTCTGGTTAATGGATTTAATCTCGATATGAATTTTACCAATTACAATAAAAAGAATGAGGTACGCTATGGATTTCAAATATTGGGTTTCAAAACTGAGTATGAAAAATACAATATTTTAAATGTTAAATCCGGACAAAAAGAATATACAACAGAATTCGGAAGTTTTGTCAAATATCGTTGGGTAAAAAATAAGATTGTTCTTGAACCAGGATTACGCATGCATTTTTATTCATCACTGTCCGAAATATCTTTTGAACCTCGATTGGGCTTTAAATACAACATTAATGATAAAATACGGTTCAAACTGGCAGGAGGATTCTATTCTCAGAATTTATTAAGCACTGTATCTGATCGAGATGTAGTAAATATTTTTTACGGATTCCTTTCAGGCCCTGAATCACTGCCAGCTAAGTTCGATGGCAAGAATGTTACTTCCCATCTTCAAAAAGCCAAAGATGCTATTGCAGGAATGGAGATTGATCTTCACCGGAATTTAAACCTGAACGTAGAAGTATATTATAAAAAATTTGTTCAATTGACGAATGTTAATCGCGATAAAGTATTCCCGGATAACGGTGATTATGAGGACAAACCTGATAACCTGAAAAAAGATTATATCGTAGAAAGTGGAAATGCTTATGGTGGCGACATTGTTTTAAAGTATGACTATAAGAGATTATATATATGGCTTGTATATTCATTAGGCTATGTTGATCGCTACAATGGCAACATTACGTACATGCCACATTTTGACAGGAGGCACAATGCCAATGTAGTTACCTCTTACACTTTTGGTAAAAAACTCAATTGGGTTTTTAATGCAAGATGGAATATTGGATCTGGTTTTCCTTTTACTAAGACAGCAGGGTTTTATGAATATCTTTCTTTCAATGATGGGTTATACACCAATTTAAATAATACCAATGGAGACCTGGGTATTATTTATGGAAAACTGAACGACGGTCGGCTTCCTCCCTACCACCGACTTGACTTCAGTTTGAAAAAATCATTTGCAACAGGAAAAAATTCGGTATTTGAAATTACGGCAAGTGTGATTAACGTTTATAACCGTCAGAATATTTTTTATTTTGACCGTGTCCGCTACAAACGCATTGATCAATTGCCAATACTTCCAGCCATTGGGGCAACACTTACTTTTTAAAAAATAAATTATAAAAAGGGTAGTTCAAGACCAAGAATTTTATCTGATTTCGTTAAGTTTGCAACAATATTTTTAATTATATTTTAATATCTGCTAAAAAAATAAAACCTTTGCTTTTATATAAGAGTATAAATGATGTTATAAAGTTTCGGCATATTTTAATCAAAAAACAAACTAAACTTCTAAAAGCATTTTACATAACCCATTAATAAAAAAATTACCATGAATTTAAATTTGAAAAAATCTACATTAAGCACCGTATCGTTACTTGTTTTATTATTCATTCAACAAGGTCCACTAAATGCGCAAAACGCTTCAACGGAAAAAAACGTCATTGCAAGTGACAGTCTATACATTGGAAAAACATACGGCGGCGGTATTATTTTTTACCTGGACGCTTCCGGCCAACATGGATTAATTGCTGCACCTACGGATCAAAAATCAAATGCGCAATGGGGATTTTTTCAAGAACAGGTTTCCGCGCATGATCTTACTATCGGATCAGGGATGAGCAATACCCGAAAGATTGCCAAGGCCGGTAAAAAACAGAAAATTGCTGCAGTCATTTGTTATAATTTGGAGTTGAATGGATTTAGTGACTGGTATTTACCCTCCAAAGAAGAATTGGAAACCCTATTCGCAAATCTCAAATTGAACCATATTGGAAACCTGACCAGCAATGACTATTGGTCATCATCTGAAACCGATTTCAACAATGCCTGGATAGTAGATTTTATGAGAGGTACAAGCATTGAGAAAAACGTTGTTACCCCAGCTTGTGTGAGAGCAATTCGTTCATTTTAATTTGACTTTGCAGAATAAAATGAAAAAATTACGCCTTTATAAATGAATAATAATTTTATCATGCATTTATAAAGGCGCTCAAATAATATATTTAATATTATCGTACAGAAACCATTTCCCTGTACTTCGGCAATGGCCAGTATTCATCATCCACAATCAGTTCAAGCTTATCAACGTGATAACGGATTAAATCAAAATAGGATTTTACTTTGTCACAATATTCAATGGCACGGGCTCTTGCATCAGCAATATTGTTGGCCTTCTTTCTCGCTTCCACCATTTCATCAGCATTCTTTTTAATAATTGCAATATGTTCTGATATTTCTTTTATCATCTCAACTTGCGTTGCGAAACTATCTTTAAGCAAACCGATGCTTTTCAGACCACTAACATTTTCAAGCAATAAGTTTTGATATTTAATCGCAGCAGGAATAATGTGATTGATGGCAAGGTTGGTCATCACCCTTGATTCAATCTGTATCTTTTTGATATAAGTTTCCAACATGATCTCATGTCGTGCTTCCAATTCTCTGTGAGTAAACACATTGTTTCGCTCAAAAAGTTCTACGGTTTTCTTATCAAGGAATGCATCTAAAGCCAGTGGTGTTGTGGTTAAATTACTCAGTCCGCGTTTCTTTGCTTCCTTCTTCCATTCTTCACCATACCCATTGCCTTCAAAACGGATGGCTTTTGAATCTACTATATATTGTCTGAGCACCATTAAAATGGCTTCATCCTTTTTCAATCCCTTCTTTGCAAAATCTTCAACCGATTTATAAAACTTGCGCAAACGGTCAGCAACAATCGTATTCAAGATAGCCATCGGATGAGCACAATTTGCAGAAGAGCCAACAGCACGGAATTCAAACTTATTACCGGTGAATGCAAAAGGAGAAGTTCGGTTACGATCGGTATTGTCTAATAAGATCTCTGGTATTTTACCGATATCGAGTTTTAGCGCTGTCTTTTCCTCGGGGGTCATCTTTTTATCTTTCACTGCTTTTTCTAACCCATCTAACACTGCTGACAATTGTTCACCAAGGAAAATTGACATGATTGCAGGAGGAGCTTCATTGGCTCCCAGCCTGTGATCATTACTTGCTGAAGCAATACTTGCACGTATTAAATCAGCATGTTCATGTACAGCCTTAATAGTATTAATGAAGATGGTGAGGAACCACAAATTATTTTTTGGAGAATTTCCCGGTGACAATAAATTTTTTCCGGTATTGGTGCTCAAACTCCAGTTATTATGTTTGCCGGAACCATTGATACCTGCATAAGGCTTTTCATGCAACAGTACTTTAAAGTTGTGTTTTCGGGCAACTTTATCCATCAAATCCATCAGCAATTGATTGTGATCAACAGCAAGATTAATTTCTTCAAACACAGGTGCACATTCAAACTGTGAAGGTGCTACTTCATTGTGTCTTGTTTTTAAAGGGATCCCTAACTTAAATGACTCCACTTCAAAGTCTACCATAAAGGCATAGACCCTTGCAGGGATAGAACCAAAATAATGATCTTCCAATTGCTGCCCTTTAGCAGGTGTTGCGCCAAATAACGTACGTCCTGTCATTTCCAGATCGGGACGCACATTATATAAATCAATATCCACCAAAAAATATTCTTGCTCAATACCAAGCGTAGAGAAAACCGATGTTACATTTTTATCAAAATATTGACAAACAGGAACAGCAGCCTGATTCAACTCATGCAATGCCTTTAATAAGGGTGCTTTAAAATCAAGTGTCTCTCCGGTGTAAGAAACAAAGATTGTTGGAATACATAAAGTTTTACCCGAAGTACTTTCCATGATAAATGCAGGAGAAGACGGATCCCAAGCTGTATATCCGCGTGCTTCAAATGTGTTGCGAATGCCGCCACTTGGAAAACTTGATGCATCGGGTTCCTGTTGAACTAATGCGCTGCTTGAAAAAGACTCCAATGCTTTTCTGTCATCACCCAATTCAAAGAAGGAATCATGCTTTTCTGCTGTCGATCCGGTTAATGGTTGAAACCAATGTGTATAATGGGTGCATCCCATATCAATGGCCCAGCTTTTCATAGCAGCTGCTACCAACTCAGCCACCTTACGGTCCATCTTCTGACCAGTACCAGTGGCTTCTATCACTTGCTTATAGACTTCTCTTGACAGATACCGTTGCATCTTGTCTTTATCGAAGACATTCATGCCGAAGTAATCAGAAATTTTTCCTGATGGGGGTACGATAGTTAACGGTGTCCTGTTAATGCTATGTGACAAAGCTTTAAAGCGTAAAACACTCATGTTTGTTGGTTTTTTAAAATTTTGAAATTTAATATGATTTTATCCCGGAAATTCCGGACGGCGGCAAATGTAAGTGATTTTTTAGGGGGTTGTCAACAAAAACAAGTACTTTTTTTGAACATCCCCCCATTTTTTACGGGGTTTCTCCAAAAAAAGTTGTCTTTTTATGAAAAAATAAGAAAAATCATGAATTATGGACTGTTTATTCAACCCTTTTCAACTTCATTCCACTAACAGGCTTAACGATGAGGGGGATTTTCTCCACTGCCACAGAACTGGTATCCAGTCCAAAAGCACGCTCTTCAGGTAAAGAGAATTTCTTAACCATGAAATAAACATCCATAACCAGTTTGTCGATTATCGGCAACTCATTATCAAGACTTAGGAATTTCTCCATTACTACGAAACGAAAATCTCCTGTCATCTGCCTTTTCTTTAAAGAAGAATAGCGGCTGGTAATATCAACCTCCTCATTCTTTACCAACTCCTGAACAACCTGACGGAACATCAGGTTAACGCGTGGATCAATGCGGAAGCCAATACGGAAATCAATTCTAAACACATTGTCTTTTTCAAGTTCCGTGACTTTGTATTCCTGTGTATAGGGTTCGTCTAAAACATCTACATGCACAAACCAATATATATCCGCTCGTTTCGGCAATCGCTGCAAAATAGAATACATCACCTTCTCTTCTATTTGCGCCGGGTTATTTGCACTGGTGAGATAAACTAAGTGCGTAGCGTATTTGGGAATGGAAGAATCCTTACTTAAAGCATCCAGCATCGGCAAGTAATCTATCAGGTCAATAAATTCAACCAGCTTGTTGCGAATCTTGCGCGATCGAAATAAGACCCACATCAATACACTTAACAATCCGCCTAACAACATGGTAACCCATCCTCCATGAGCAAATTTGCTAAGATTCGCTACAAGGAATCCAAATTCAATAAATGAATAAACAAAGAATATCAGCAAAATGACTGCTACCGGGTAACTTGATTTATATAAATAATAACAAAGTATTACTGTTGTCATTAACATTGCCAGAATAATAGCTAATCCATAAGCTGCTTCCATGTTGGCAGACTCACGAAAGAAAATTGTGACGCTAACACAACCAAACAACAACCACCAATTTACAGAAGGTATATATAATTGACCACGCAAATCAGATGGATAAACAACTTTTACTTTCGGCCAGAAGTTTAAACGAATGGCTTCATTAATTAAAGTATAAGCGCCAATAATTAAAGCTTGAGAGGCGATGATGGCTGATGCTGTTGCAATCGCAATACCGTATGGCAAAAACCAGTCGCTCATCAGTCCGTAAAATGGATTGATGTTACCTAGCAGTTCTCCATCATGTTGCAGTAACCAGGCACCCTGCCCGAAGTAACTTAAGAGTAATGTTGTCTTTACAAAAACCCAACTCACCCTAATGTATTTCTTACCGCTTCTTCCAAGATCACTGTATAACGCTTCAGCCCCTGTCGTGCATAGAAATACTGCCCCTAACAACCAGAATCCTCCGGGATAATCTCTCAATAAATGGTAAGCATAAGCAGGACTAATTGCCTTTAAAACAACAACATTCTCATAAATGGCATGTAATCCTAAAATACCCAGCATGCTAAACCAAATCAACATCATAGGACCGAAAATTTTTCCTAGATAGGAAATACCGAATCTTTGAATAATAAATAATGCTGCCAATATCCCTACAACTATTGGTATGGTAGAAATATTGGGATTGATAGTACGCAATCCTTCCACCGCCGCTGAAATAGAAATGGGTGGAGCAATGATGCCATCAGCTAATAAGGCACTGCCGCCAATAATTGCAGTTAATACAAGCCATTTCCGTTTTGTTTTTCGAACTAATGCATATAGGGAAAAAATTCCCCCTTCACCTTTATTGTCGGCACGCAACGTAAGCACTACATATTTAATTGTAGTCTGTAATGTTAAAGTCCAAAAAATACAACTGATGCCTCCTAAAACTAATTCATCAGAAATAACACGGTTGCCAATAATGGCCTTCATTACATAAAGCGGCGATGTGCCGATGTCACCATATATAATTCCCAGTGTGGCAAGTAACCCTGCAGCGGTAATCCGGCGATTATTTGAAAGGGTTGGCACAGTGTATTTTTAGAGCGTCAAAGGTAATAGATTTTCTAATTGGGTATTGAGTATTGGATATTGAGTATTGGGTATTTGCTAATTATGAAAAACAAAAACGCTAAAGATTAATCCGAAATATTTTCCGCTATTTAATCACAACTAATTTTTGATTGGTAGAATAATTATCTACAACTAATTGAACTAAATAGATACCTGGCTCCAAATCATTAGTCTCCACATTTTGCTTTTCATAATATCCTGTTGCTTGTTGAGAAGATGGGAAATGCATTACAATTTTCCCGGTAATATCAACAATATTAATTTCCACTAAGGCAGACTTAACTAATGAGTAAGTAATGGTGAATTTATCTGTAACAGGATTGGGATATAAATTAAACTGCAAATTTGCTACATCAAAATTAATTACATTAGTTGTTCCGGCAAAAGTAAAAGTAGCAGTAACAGGTAAATGATCAGAAGCATAATGTAATCCATTGGCAACATTAACAGGTACAGCAAAATTTGGTTGCTGGTTAATGGAATCATTATAATGATTGCCATCATTTCCAATAGGAACAGTAGAATTGGCAACATAGGTAATACCACCCGGTGTGTTAATAGCAGTAGAGAAAAGTATCATGTCAAAGCGATCGTCCATTCCACCTGTACTGCCATTACCAAAACTACGCACACGCGTTGACTGGGTATGATAAGACCGATAGCTGTATTGATTCCAAACACCTGTTAAGTGTATGGGATCAATAAAATTCCCGTCGTCGGTGATGTTGTCCTGCAACAAACTCAAATAACAAGGTTCCACATCACTGTAAGTATTAAAATCACCACAAATAATAAAATTAGTACCTGTTGGTAATGCATTTGTAACCTGGCGCAACAACCCTACTTCAGCATTACGTAAACTATCATTTGGAGGTCCTGCACTGGCCTTTAAATGACACGAGTATATAGTGATGGTATCGCCCGATAACAGATGTACCAATTTAAATGCATTAATATCTCTCAGTGCTGTGTGAATTGGCGTGTTACTGATAAAATGAAATACCCCGGTCAGAAAATAAATTGCATTATCGGTATCAGGACCACCAATAAAAGTACCCGCGGTATATTGCCCGGCGGCATTTGAATTCATCACATAATTCAAAAACATACTGGAACTACCCGACATTGCATTTTCCTGCGTAACCAGAATGTCAGGGTTTACATAATTTACGACAGTCCGATAATGTGGGTTTCTTACTAAAGTATCAGCGGTTACATTGTTATAATCAGGATAATTCAACAAATTCCAAGTCATTATTTTCACGTTATATGATTGTGAAAAAACAGCCAGGCTGTTGAGCAAAAACATTAAAGAAAAAAGGGTTTTAAAAGGCATTAATGGGATTTTTATAAAAGAAATAATCAGCAATGATAGTAATAAGTTGCTATATTAAAATGATTATTTCGGAAAGGGTTATAAACTGGTCATGAAGTGCTTCATTTTCCGTCAATAATTTGAAAAAACACTGGCGTGAAGCTAAAACATTTGCTATTTTACAGGCTTAAGACTGACAATAAGAACTCATCTCAATGCTTCCTATTTCGCAATTGTTTAGTGAAGTTCAGTTTCTGTGCTTTTCACTAGATCAACACCGATTCCTGTTTCAGTTTATAATGCATTGAAGCTTTTGAATATTGTTCAGAATTATTCACCCTCATCTCCAACTATTGAATCTTATTTTTACTTATCCAACACAACTAGATTACTTTTGCTTACTAACAAAATGTCAAATTCCGGCATGCGTAGATGCTGTAATAACCATAACAATTAAAACAATCTCAAATTCATGAATATTAAAATTAATCATTAGTTTTACCAGAATAAAGCCGTTACTTTTAATGAATTTCCCAGTACTTTTAAAATTTCTGTTTTCAAAGTATTTTTTGATACTACTGTTGCTAATTTTCATCAACGGCTTGTTTCTACTGGCACAATATCCACATTTTATATATGACAATTTTATAGAAACGGTAAGCATTTTTTTAAGACACAATGTTGGTACAGGTGGAAATATTTCAAAGATATCTTCAGGATTTAGTAAACTCGGGTTAATGTTGATTCTTTTGTCTGTTGGTCTTTTTTCTTTTCTCCCAATTTTAAAATGGCTACTCAGTTCTCCAATTACAGGCGAAAGATCTTTATCGCTCCCTTTTAGAGATACTTTCCAAAAAAAAGATTGGTTCATCATTGTTGCCCTATTGCTAGCTGGAGTATTGCTCAGAATCTTCCCTCTTCATCAGAGTTTATGGTTGGATGAAATCGCAGTGTATGATACATTCATAAAAGATGGAGCACAATCAAGTTTTTTCCCAAAAAGCTCATTAGGTTCACATCCATTTATGCAGATTATTGTTGCATGGTTTATCAAAATATTTGGAACCACTGAGTTTACTTTGCGTTTCCCGATATTTCTGGTGTCAGTATTAAGCATTCCACTTATTTATTATATCAGTTTATCATTAACGGGAAAAAAAAGTACGGCTTTTTTAGCTGCATTTTTATTAACTATTCACTCTTATCATATCTATTATTCCTTTCAGATGAGAGGTTATAACCTTGTAATTTTTTTCAGCATGCTTTCGATTTATTATCTTATTAAAGTATTAACCGGTTCAGGCGGGATAACGAATTTATTATTTGTAGTAACGAATGCCCTTCTTGTTTTTACACATTTGCAAAGTATTTACCTGATGATTGCCGAGTTATTAGTTATCATGGGAATTTTATGTTATCAAAAAATTACTAAAATCACTTCTGATAATCAGCTATCCAATAAACATGCTGCTAACTATTTTCAGTTATTTATTATTTCCATACTGTTGATTTTTCTTCTTTACATTCCACAATTCCCCGTTGTTTTTATGAACATATTTGATCCGGATAAACCTGAATCTTCCTATTCAAACTATTTTCTTCAGGTCATTAACACAGCTTACTTTTTCGTCACTTATTCCGATCGTCAAGCACTTTGTTATGCATTTGTCGCTGCTATCTGCCTTCTTTTTTTGTTCAGCGTAAAGAAAATAAATGTTTCCAGGCTTATTTTTTACACAGGAATTGTTTTCTTTATACTGACTGCCATACTTCCCAATGGTTCCGGATTTTTTCCGAGGTACATTGTTTGTATAATTCCTTGCTTTATTTTTATCTATGCGATGGTAACAATTGAATTATGGTCATCCGAAAATAAGATAAGTAAAATTTTTGCAATTGCATTATCACTTACCTATTTGGTATTAACAGCAGACAGCTATGCTAAAACATACCAGCCAATACAAAATTTTAGAGGTGCTGTTGACTATATTCATGCATCACGCGAAAACCCAAATGCTACTATTGTTTCCATATCACTTGGAAAAGATTTGGTAAGATATTATGACAAAAGCATTATTCCGTTACCCAATATAGAAGCATATGACTCGATAATTCAATTAAAACAGGAAACTTTTGCGCTCATGACCTATGAAAATGCTGTTGGTCATGGATCTTTTATTATTGACAAGGAAATTCTTAGGAAGATCAATCAAGATTTCCTTCCGGCCAAAACATTTGACGGTGAGTTTCCGATTTATGTATGGCACCGTAAATAAGTTAATATAGTAAAGCCACAACAGCAATGGCTTCCTATTATAAGATAGAAAAATGGAAATTGTCAAACCCAAAAAACTAACGCTGTTTTCGCATCATTCACGGAAATATCAATTACTTGCGGCAGGTGTGAAAATGAAAAAAGGGGTGATAACACCCCTTTGTCTGACTTGGTACACGGAAGGGGTCGAATAGCTAACTTTTTTATGGAGGATTTTTTGAAGGTTGTTGATTTTATTGAAAATAACAAACTACTGGTCAGGGACTTGTAGCTTCGCTCTTTGGAAGCTCCATCCATGGCAATGAAAGATTCAATGACACCCAGGAGCTGCTGGGCATCAAAATCTCAACTGATTGTTGTTTCAACTTCTCTTGGTTTCTCATCTGTAAGGCTTTTTCAGCAAACAATTAAGTTTGCCGGGTATTTCAGTTGCCATTAATCTAACTCATAATGACCGATATTTTTTTCCTGCCTGAAACCAAAATGCTGTTTCAATCTTGATCTTAAGGTTGCACTTCATCTCAATAAAAAACCGCTTGTAAAAAGTTCAACTAAGAAATAGACATCAACTCTAATAACATATTACAAAATTATATTGATATTTCTTCCGATTTATATGATCATCTTTACATGCTGCAAAAGATTGAAAGAATATAGCGCACTTTCTGGAAGTCGTCTCAACCGTTTTTGATAATCTTTTGAAGCGCAAAAAATGAAAACTACATCAGTATTAAAAAACGCAACACCTGTTAGGCTCAAGGCAACCCTTAATTTATCAGCAGACAGAAAAAGCAAACAGGTAGATAATACTTTTACAATAGTTACCATTGACGCTTTTTGAGACTCGAAAAATAAACTATGGACTTTAAAGAAATTCTTGAACGAATTAAAACCGATGAAGATGTTGTTAATCCTTCGCATCTTATTGCTTTGTTGAATGAAATCGGAATTCATTCAAAGTATAAAAGACAAAGTGCTTTAAATAAAATAAAAGTGTTAACTGCGCTGCTTAACAACCAGCCTGAACTTGCACAAGTTCTCCGATCTTACCTTGTCTCTTTGTTCGGCAATTATGATGCACTGACTTTATACACTGATTCTGGCATATTACCTGGTCATGGTTTTTTTGCAGAAACGTATAAACGTCTAAAATATAAGTTACTTCCTCCGCTGCAGAATGTTAAACATGCTCAGTTTCTTATAAGTCAGGTGTTTTATAATAAGAACGATTACCTCGTGATTGCCAATATTGATGAATCAGTTTGGCTGGAACTCTTAGATGCATTAAGTTTTAATACAAGCGTTTTAAAGTGGCAAGCGCAAAATCTCAACTACCTGTTGAATGCCCTAATGGTATTATCCCAACGAATTAACGCAATTGGTCTCGAACCGGAAGTAGTTGACAAACTTCCTGAGATTGACGATCTGCAATCTCCTTTTTTTGGTTTGTATCGGGAGGTCCAGCATTACGTGGATTCATTTAAAAATAATATTGACTACATCCATTCCAATGAAGTGGATTACCAACATATTTTAGTGATGTGTACACAATGTACAGAAAGCATTAGTGAGTTGCATAAGCACAAAGAAAAATACGGTATAAGTATACATCTTGCTTACCTAATGTTGCGTTTAGAACAACATGTTAAAAGGTTAAATACTGTTTTAAAATTAGTTCAGACAAAAGACAAAACAAAATTTAATGAATCACTTTTAGGTTTTATGTATGAAGTAATTCATGCTGAAAATAAAAAATACAGTGTAAGAAAGCATCTTAATGATAACCTTAGTTTAATTGCCTATAAAATAACTGAACATACTTCTCGTGTGGGTGAGCATTATCGTTCTGTTAATCGCCGTGAGTATTATTCCATGTTCAGATCAGCAATGGGAGGCGGATTAATTGTTGCGATAATAGTGCTGTTTAAAGTGTTTGCACTTCATTTGAATCTTGCTCCTTTTGGCGAAGCATTTATGTATAGTATGATTTATGCCTCAGGATTTATTGTAATACAAATGCTCCATTTTACATTGGCAACAAAGCAGCCAGCCATGACTGCCAACACCATAGCAGCTGCAATAGACGAAACGGAAAAATCTGATAAGCAAATGTTGACAACGGTTCA
>JANOXC010000116.1:0-6437 GCA_031418215.1 Bacteroidota bacterium | reverse complement strand
AAAAGATTCATTATCAATACTATCGGGGCAGTAAATCTTTACCAAACCCTGTTTTACATACCACTCAACAGATTCAATCAGTTTAAAATCACGGTTTTGGTAATAGGAACCCATACTGGTTGGATAAATGATAATCGGAACACCACTGTGGCCGAAAACAAGCATTTCGAACTCCCTGTCAATCAAGGAGCTATGCCATTTTACAATTTCTTCTTTCAAGATTTGGTTGGATTTTAGGTGAAATAAAGTGCAAAAGTAACTTTTGAGGTAATTACTTGCAATTAAAAGTTTTAGATGGTTGAAAATATCATCATTCCGGAAAAATCGAAGGAATTATTCAAGCTTAAGTGATTGTTGGTTTATTAAGATCCTAAAATCATTCAACTCGATCAATTCAGCTTCTAAATTAGACGCAAATCATGATGATAATCTTTTGTTTTAAAACTGATAAGAACTATTAATTGAGGATAGATATTATTTTCAATAGACGACTTTTTGAATCTCCTAAACTTTTGCAAATTATTTCAATTAAGGATTAACCATTTACAATTAACAATTAACATTTAACCTTTTAACATTAGCCAATTACAATTAGCCATTAAAAAATATCTTTGCCCCATGCAATTAGCAGATATTACCTCAACTATCGTAAGTGAATTGAAGTTGATTGTGGGTGATCAATTTGTGATGACAGATGATGCTTCATGTAAAGATTACGGCCACGACCAAACCGAAGATTTACAATTTTATCCTTCAGTTGTTGTAAAACCCCGAACCCCTGAAGAAGTTGCCGGCATATTAAAAATTGCCAATCGGGAATTGATTCCTGTTACGCCGCGTGGTGCAGGAACCGGGTTGAGTGGAGGCGCATTGCCGGTGATGGGAGGTATATTATTATCTACCGAACGCTTTAATAATATTATTCAGGTTGATGAAAGAAATTTACAGGCCACTGTTGAACCCGGTGTGATCAATCAGGTTTTTCGTGATGTGGTGGAGGCCAAGGGTTTGTTTTACCCTCCTGATCCAGCCAGTCGGGGCTCTTGCTTTTTAGGAGGCAACCTTGCTGAAAATGCAGGCGGACCCAAAGCAGTCAAGTATGGCGTTACCAAGGATTATATATTGAATTGTGAAGTGGTTTTGCCAACCGGTGAAATCATCTGGACGGGCGCCAATGTGTTAAAGAATTCGACAGGTTATAATCTTACGCAATTGATGGTGGGCAGCGAAGGCACCTTAGGTATTGTAACAAAGATTGTTGTTCGCCTTATTCCTCTTCCAAAACAAAACCTGTTAATGCTTGTGCCATTCTTTTCTCCCGAAAAAGCATGTGAAGCAGTCTCAGCTGTTTTTCGTGCAGGCTATACGCCTTCTGCAATGGAATTTATGGAACGCGATGCAATAGATTTTGTAATGCAATTTGTGGATGTAAAAATTCCTGTAAAAGATGAGCATAAGGCGCACTTATTAATTGAAGTGGATGGCAATGACCTTGATGTCTTGTTTAAAGAATGTGAACTGATCACAACATTGATGTATGAATTTGAATGTGATGAAGTGATGTTTGCTGATACTGCTCAACAAAAAGAAAATCTCTGGCGTTTACGCAGAAGTGCAGGTGAAGCTGTGAAATCGCATTCTGTATATAAAGAGGAAGATACAGTTGTCCCGCGTGCTGAATTACCGGTTTTGTTAAAAGGAGTGAAGGCTATCGGGAAGAAATATGGATTCCGTTCTGTTTGTTACGGACATGCCGGCGATGGTAATTTACATGTAAATATTATCAGAGATGAAATGGATGATGACGGATGGAATAATAAAGTTCCATTGGGTATCAGAGAAATTTTTCAGCTGTGCGTTGAATTGGGAGGCACCATTTCAGGAGAACACGGTATTGGTTACGTGCAGAAAGGCTACATGGATATTCCATTCAACAAAACACAAATTGATTTACAGAAAGGGATAAAGAAACTTTTTGATCCTAATAATATATTGAATCCGGGGAAGATGTTTTTGTGAACATTGAATAGCCAATCTTTCTAATTTTTGAATTTGATTTTATTAGTCAGCGTGCAAGTTTAGGTGACAACACCTGAAATAGGAAAACGGTGACAACACCTGAAATAGGAAAACGATGACAACAACTGAAATAGGAAAAAGCCAGGGAAAAGTGAAAACAAAGGAATCAAGAAAATGTAAGGTTTATTATTGATTCGTCCGTTTTTCGGAAAATTATTATAGCATACTTGCAATGAACATTAATTGTAAAACTATAATAAGAATCAATCATGAGAAAAAAACTATTCGTATTAATGGCATTAGCCACGCTAACCTTTCAATCAAAGGCACAATTATCCGATGAAGAATATGCATATGTAACAATGGATCTTCAGGGCATTCTTGATCTTACAATGACAACAGACCCTACTATTAACTTTGTATTTAGAACGATTCCGGATTATCAAAATGGTCTCATGAAATTTAATGCTACTAGATTATCTGTAGATGCAACAGTTGCCTGGGATTTGTTTGCTTATGCAAGTACCAACAGCTGGACACAGGTAGATGCTTATTCAACTACCGGTCAGGCTACGTTACCTGCTGAAATTCTTGAGATGCAGTCGATACAACCCAACACATCAGTAGCACCTGCAAATTTTAATTCATTGGTAAGTTTAAAAGGGTTGACCAACTCCGGTGTAGCCGGTGGGGTGCCTACAGCTGCAACACAATTTATTGCCGGAATGGTTGGAACGGCAGCGGCACAGTCTTATGTTCCGGGAGCTGCAAAATCAAATCCTGTTACAAATGAGTTCAGTGTACATTACCGATTGAAGCCCGGTATTCCGGCTTCCTTTCCTAATTCAACAGTAGCATTGGCTGCACCCGGATTTGCGCAAGCCGGATATTACTATCTCGAAGTTGTTTACTCATTGGTTGAGGATTTATAGTTATCAGTTGATTATCGTTAAAGGGAATCCTTTCCAGGGGGTTCCCTTTTTTTTATTGTATGTTTCGTGCATTCAAATGTTAATACTGCTTTCAGCTCATCGCTACTTACACTGTCGGTATTTTTTTGGTATGTGATGGAAACAATATAAAAGTTTATTAAATTATTTCAATACGTTTTTTGTAAGATTGATTCTTTTTTTATTAAATATTTTTCAATTTCATCCAGCCATGATGTTGAGTGGTAGCAACGATTTGTGCTGGTAAATCGATTTATTAGATAGCCTGCGATTTCCAATTAATGTTGGTTTGTACTTTGTAAGATTTAAGTTTTTTTCTGCTAACTTCAAATCCAATCATATCGTTGAACAACCAAAACAAACAACGATAAACAGCCATGAGAAAAAAATTAATTGTATTAATGACACTTGCATTCGCCACCTTTCAATCAAATGCGCAGTTAACTGATGAAGAGTATGCTTATGTAACAATGGATCTTCAGGGAATCCTGAACCTTACTATGACTTCAGACCCAACGGTGAATTTTGAATTCAAAACTATTCCTGAATATCAAAATGGTATCACGAAGTTCAACGCAACTAAATTAGATGTTGATGCAACCGTTGCCTGGGATTTGTTTGCTTATGCCAGCACCAACAACTGGACACAGGTTGACAACTACTCTACTAGTGGACAAGCAGCCTTACCGGCTGAAATTCTTGAAATGCAGGCCATCCGTCCAAATGCTTCGGCGGCTCCTGCTAATTTCAATGTAATGAGGAGTTTGAAAGGATTAACCAACTCAGGTGTTGCGGGCGGGGTGCCAACTGCAGCGACTCAGTTCCTTGCAGGTATGATGGGTACCGCTGCAGGTCAATCATACGCTCCCGGTGCTGCATCTTCAAGCCCTACGACCAATCAGTTCAGAATTCATTATCGTTTAAAACCAAGTATCCCTGCAACCTTCCCGAACTCAACGGTAGCACTTGCAGCACCCGGTTTTGCGCAATCAGGATATTACTACCTGGAAGTAGTTTATTCTTTGATAGAAAATCTATAATTAAACCACGATTTAATTCCGGGGGAACTCTTTTTAAAGGGTTCCCCTTTTTGGCATTTAGAACCATTTATAAAGACCTGCGTATAAAGTAACTAAAAGTGGACGAATTGATTCCCTTTTATATAGAAAATAGATACGTAAATAATCAGTTTAACAAATACATAAATCATGAAAAAAAGAATATTAATATTGATTGCAATGGTAGGAATAGCTTTCCAATCAAATGCACAGCTATCTGATGAAGAGTATGCTTATGTTACGATGGATCTCCAAGGCATCCTTAATCTTACGATGACAACAGACCCTACCGTTAATTTTGTTTTTAAAACAATTCCGGAATACCAAAACGGCATCATTAAGTTTAATGCAACCAAGCTGGATGTTGATGCAACAGTTGCATGGGATCTTTTTGCTTATGCAAGTACCGACAATTGGACACAGGTGGATGCCTATTCCACAAGCGGTCAGGCTACATTACCTGCGGAAATTCTTGAGATGCAATCCATACAACCCAACAGTTCATTAGCGCCTGCCAATTTCAATACGTTGGCAAGCTTGAAGGGCTTAACCAATTCTGCTGTTGCAGGGGGCGTCCCCACGGCAGCTACTCAATTTCTAGCCGGAATGGTAGGAACAGCAGTGTTGGAGTCTTACGCTCCGGGCGCTGCTTCATCGAATCCTTCTACAAACCAATTCAGGGTTCATTACCGATTAAAACCCGGCATACCTGCTTCCTTCCCAAACTCAACGGTAGTGTTGGCTGCTCCGGGCTTTGCACAATCAGGATACTATTACCTCGAAGTTGTTTATTCCTTAGTTGAAGATTTATAAAAGCACTCTTATAGAATTTTGAAAGGAATCTGAAAAAAGGTTCCTTTTTTTTTGCTTTTTTATAACTATTTCTTACAAAACCCGTAAGAAGCATAAAAGTGGGTTCATTTTGATCCCTCTACGCAACCATCAAGTGAAAAGAAAGGAAGAGGTAAGAATTATCGTCAGGGTAATTTTCATTTTTATAATGTCATCAACAAAGTTGATGCATGGCCAGTCTGTTTCTTTTGATTTGAAGTCTTCACCAAATGTCGATTTTACATTTAATACCATTGATAAATACATTAATGGTATAACAATACCGCATGCCCTTGAGCTGGATGTAAATGTTACCGGTTCACAATGGGATCTATATGTGGGTACTACTTCTATAACTGCGGGTTCGTGGAATATTGTTACAAGTTATTCATCAACCGGAATTTCACCGCCACCGGCAAACATCCTGCAAGCCAGAATATATAATGCCAATAATACACCTGTTAATGGAGGTGCCTTTTTTCCTCTGACTGATATAGCCACACCAACTTATATTATCGGAAGCATTGCAAATGATGTTGGTGTAAATTGCGGTGATGCAAGTCCAATAGGAACTAATCAGCCTGGTGATTACACTGTTGATCCCGAATGTTACCGATTTAAAGTTGATTTAAAATTAGTTCCAGGTCTCAGTTATCGGCCGGGAATGTATACCATACGTGTTGATTTCATTTTAATAGAAGACTTATAATAGCATGAGTAGGTTCAGGCTTGTTAACCGATGTTGGCATTCAGCTCAAAAAGCTGCCTGGATATTTATGGTATTCTTCAGTGTAGCCTGTTTTTCATTACAAGCTGCCAGAGTGGAAGTAATGTTTAAAAATGACCAAACCACGCATAAGTCAAATGAGATTGCTTCTAACATGCTTAAGGTGGTAAATGGCTCCGATAAAAAATTAAATTTTTACCTTGGCTTGAATGTTCCTGCAGGATGGAGTAGCACAAAATCCGGCGATCTATTGTATCAACTGGAAGCCGGTGATTCACTTTTTATTCCATTGAAACTGATGTTCAAAGGGCGTGAAGAAGGGAATATGAATAACCTCATTACTGCTAGTTTATTGTCGGCCAGCAATCGTGTCCAGTTTGCTTCTGCAAATTGGTATTTGCAGGTTGAGAGTGTTTCCAATTGGGTTGCCAATACTGATAAAAAGGAAGCTTTTTTTATTAATAATTCTGATACTACTGACTTCAATCTCTCCGTTCATAACACAGGCAATGCTACGGAATGGTTTTCTGTAAAGCTATCAACCAATCTTCGGCTGCTAACTTATTTTCGATTGAAAATGGAAGAGGTTCCGGCATTGTTTAATTTCAGTTTGCCACCCGGAACTGATACTTTATTTCAATTTGTTGTAAAGACTAAAGAAGTCAGAGAAAGCAGTTACCAGAATCAAAATAGCCGTGGACAAAACAATCATGCGGGGGAGAGTTATCCATTAAAAGTTCAGGTTCAAACACAACATAAGGATAAGTCGCCGGATAAGACCTGGAAGACAACAATTGATTTTAAGCGCCAAACCAATGAGGTGCAGTTTAATGCTTACAGCCGAATGGTTTT
>JANOXC010000115.1:0-27009 GCA_031418215.1 Bacteroidota bacterium | reverse complement strand
CATCTGCATTTAACCTGGGAGCAGGTTTTGGATCAAACCCGCATACTATTGGGCGCATATGGTTTCCATGCATTGATGAATTTAATGATAAGGCATTATTTGATTTCCACATAACTACAACCTCCGGTTACAAAGCATTTTGCAATGGATTATTAGTTAACCAAACAAATAATTCAAATGGAACTATTACATGGCATTGGAAAATGAACCAGCCAATACCAACTTATCTTGCAGGCATTGCTGTTTCAACATTTTATACAATGCAGCGCAATTCAAATAACATTCCGGTTGTTTGGGCAAGTGCTCCGTCAGATACCAATAACATTCTCCTTTCCTTTCAGCATCTCGATACCATCCTTAGTTCGTTTATTACAGCTTATGGAAATTATCCTTTTGATAAAATTGGCTTTGTACTCGTTCCATTTAATCAGGGGGCTATGGAACATGCTACAAGCATTCATGTAGGACAGTCATTTATTAACGGCACCTTAAATTATGAAACTTTATGGGCGCATGAACTAAGTCATATGTGGTGGGGCGATAAAGTGACCTGTGAATCAGAAGATCAAATGTGGTTGAATGAGGGATTTGCAAGTTACAATGAGTACTTTATCACTGAAAAACTTTATGGCATTGAGGCCTATAAAAACCTCCTGCGAACAAATCACCGTAAAGTGCTGCAATTCTCTCATATTACAGATGGAAGTTACCTTTCCTTAAACAACATTCCACATAACTATACCTATAGCACTACCGTATATGATAAAAGTCCGGATGTAATTCATACATTGCGAAACATTCTTGGTGACAATAATTTTTTTTCAGGATGCAGACGCTATATGAATAACCACGCTTATGCCAATGCTAATAGTACTGACTTACGAAATGATTTTACTGCAGCATCGGAAATTAACATGAATCGCTTTTTTAATGATTGGATAGAAACTCCTGGCTTCCCGCATTTTTCCATTGACTCGGTAGCGTATGTTCCGGATGAATTAAATCATTACTTTATATATACCCGGCAACGCAGCAAAGGCAATTGCCATCTATTTAGTATGCCGGTTGAAATAAATTTTACAGATGGTATTAATGAAACATCAATAACAGTTGACATTGATTCGGTCACACAAATGTTTCATGTCGCGCTCCCAATTGAAATGGTAGCAAAAATGATTTCATTGGACAGACATGAAAAAATAAGCGATGCCATTACTGATTATGAAAGGTGGATAAAAGTCAACGGCAATATTCCATTTCCCGAAACAAATGTTTCATTAAACGTAATCACAACGGGCGTTGACTCTTCATTAGTTCGAATAGAACATAATTGGGTAATGCCTGATGGCTGGAAACAACCTAATCACGGTATCAGATTAAGTGATTATCATTATTGGAAAGTGGATGGGATTTTCGATACGGGTTTTCATTCTAAGGCTACTTTTATTTATAATGGAAGCAACAATGCCACAACAGGACACATAGATAATTCACTGATAGCGGTTAGTGAGGATAGCCTTGTAATTCTTTATCGTCCATCAACAGGAGAAGATTGGTCGCTGGTTAACGGATTCGTAAAACAATCAGGCTCTAGTATGGCTGATAAAATAGGTTCCATTAAAATTGATACGCTAAAAAAAGGTGAATATGTTTTCGGAATGCTGCAGCAAACAGTTAAGGTAAATCCTTCGGCATCTATTGATTATGATTTACGAGTATCTCCAAATCCATCCTCTGACACATTTAATATTAGCTATACTGTTCAAGAAAGAAGTAAAGCAATATTATTAATAACCGATGAAAATGAACACCAGGTTGAAAAACAAAAAATCATGAATAAAGAAGGTAAATACCTCTGGAATGCTTCAAAAAGAAACTCCGGTATATATATAATAAATCTTATTATCGACAACAAGCTAATGAAACAGTTGAAGCTGGTCCTTTCAAAGTAACCATGAACTATCCAAAAATTGTATTACACAAAGGAAAAGAGCGCTCCCTTCAACTTTTTCACCCTTGGGTGTTTTCAGGTGCCATAAAAAGTCAACCTGCCGGTTTAACTGAAGGCGACATTGTTGAAACATGGTCTAACGACGACAAGTATTTGGGCACCGGACATTTTCACAAAGGAACAATTACGGTGCGGATCCTGACTTTTGAAAATGAAATTATTGATACACAGTTCTGGCAAAAAAAGATACAAAAGGCTTTTGAATGCAGGAAAGCACTCGGATTTTTGAATGGCACAAATACTAATGTTTACAGGTTGTTGCATGGTGAAGGTGATAACTTGCCTGGATTAATCATAGATATTTATCATGATACAGCCGTAATACAAGCACATACAATTGGTATGTCAAAACACAGATTAGAAATCGCAGCTGCTCTACGTGAAATTTATCAAGACAGCTTAAAAGCAATTTACGACAAAAGTGCAGATTCCCTCCAAAAGCAAAATTTGCCGGGTTTGAAAAATGAATATATATACAATGAGAAACCAAATACAATTGAAAGCGAAGTTAAAGAAAACGACTATATTTTTTCAATAGACTACATCAATGGTCAAAAGACCGGTTTTTTTATTGATCAGCGTGAGAACAGGAAACTCTTGTCGCAATATTCGAAAAATAAAAATGTTTTAAATACTTTTTGCTATACCGGAGGGTTCTCCGTTTATGCATTAGCGGCAGGGGCTTCATTGGTTCACTCTGTCGACAGCAGTAAGAAAGCCATTTCCGACACTGAAAAGAATGTTTTGCTAAACTTTCGTAATGCTCCTCATGAATGTTTTTCCATTGATGTATTTGACTTTTTCAAGAAAAACGAAAAGACCTACGATGTTATAATCCTGGACCCTCCCGCTTTCGCTAAACACATCAGCGCTGTTAAAAATGCCATGGTCGGCTACAGAAATTTGAACCTGGAAGCATTTAAGAAAATTGACAAGGGTGGCATTTTATTTACTTTCTCTTGTTCACAGGCTATTGACAAGGAGCTATTTCGCAAAGTAGTTTTTCAGGCAGCTGCACAATCGAAAAGAAATGTTCGAATATTACACCAACTATCACAGCCATCTGATCATCCCATCAATATATACCATCCTGAAGGCGAATACTTAAAAGGATTAGTATTATTTGTTGAATAGATAATATATATAAATTATGCATCAAGAGCTCGCATATATTGCTTTAGTTGTAAAAGATTATGATGAAGCAATATCGTTCTATACTAAAAAACTGCTTTTTACACTAGTAGAAGACACTACTTTGAGCGATTCAAAAAGATGGGTCTTGATTCGTCCTCCCGGCTCAAAGGGATGTTGTCTTTTATTGGCAAAAGCCGCCAATGAATCACAGATTAACAGTGTTGGCAATCAAACTGGCGGTCGTGTTTTTCTTTTTCTTCATACAGACGATATAAGGAGGGACAATAAAAGAATGCTGGAAAATGGCATAATTTTTACAAGAGAACCAGCAAAAGAAAACTGGGGAACTGTTGCAATATTCCTAGACTTATACGGCAATCAATGGGACTTGATTGAAACTAATAAACCATAATCGATAAATTTATTTACTAACCTGCCTTGCTTTTCTCTGTCTCAAAAAAATGAAACCCGAAAAAAGCTGCCCTTTCTAATAAAACTTTGCGGATTTGAGGTTCCTTTTAAATATTCCGGCTTTTTATTACTTTTACTTGATAATACTGAATTTCAAATTTTCATTGACACAAATGTTCCATTAACCATAAATCCATTTCATTTTATGAAAAATAAAATATTTCTTTCGATTTTTTGCATTGTTATTGCGCTGAATTCCTTCGCTCAGCAAAACAGCCTTTTGTTTGATGGAATTGATGATAAGGTAACAGTCCCAGCGAATGCAGTTTTCAATTCAGCCAACACGTTGACGCTGGAAGCATGGATTAATGCCACCCAATGGAAGTCTCAGGTTTTTCAGGGAACAATTATCGGAAAAGATGCAACAAATCAATCAGGCTATGTACTGCGGTGCGGCGCAAATGGCAAATTGAGTTTTACAGTTGGCAATGGTGGTGGTGTATGGACAGAAGTAATGAGCGCATCCATTATGCAAACTAATATCTGGTATCATGTTGCAGGGGTATTTGATAATGGCACCATGAGTATATATATAAATGGTAATTTGGTTGCAGCAACTACTTCCAATCCTACTGCTGCATCAACGGTTGGGTTACAAATAGGAGAAAGTACCGGCTATCCCGGAAGGGCTTTCCAGGGTTATGTTGATGAAGTAAGGATCTGGAATGTTGCCCGTACACAAGCGCAGATCATTGCCAATGATACCGTTGATCTTCCCAATAATGAGCCCGGTCTCGTTGGCTATTACAAGTTTAATCAGGTAACAGGTACAACTACACCGAATGAAATAACAACAACTACAAACTCATTGGGTACACTTGTAAATTTCCCAGTCAATCCTTGGGCGCCGGGTTATGCCATCGGAGGATCTGACCTTAGTACTGTTGCGATATTAGCTCCCGACAAAATTACTTTCTTCTCACATGCATCACGCGTGCGTGCTAAGTTCAAAAACAACAGTAGTGATAGTATATCCGGATTCATGGTGGGGTATCTCTTAGACTCCGGAACACCAGTTATTGAAATGGTAAATGACACACTTGCTCCCAATGAAGAATATGATTACGCATTTCACAATGTAATTGAAGGAGGTGTGGCGCCAAATTATTCACTAAAAGTATTTTGCACGCTAACCGGTGATTTCAATTTGCTGAACGATACTACAAGTTACACTTTTATTCGGACCATTGGTAGTAATAACACTATCACACTATTTTCAGGTATAAGACATGATTTCGGTGCTAACGGTCAATCGCATCTTTCAAAGGTTCCGCTACCTGATGAAAACACAAAGTACAGCCAGATACTGATGAATATTACTGTTGCTTGCCCTGTTGGGGGTTGCGATCCTTGGGATCAACCTGCGAAAATATCACTGTTGAAAGATGGCCAATCTTATGAATTGGCCAGGTTCATTACACCTTACGGTAAGGGTTGTGGCCCTTGGACAGTAGATGTTACTAGTTTTAAATCGATGTTGGTGGGAGCTTGTAACTTTGAATCTTACATTCAGGTTTGGGGTGCCAATGGTTGGTTGTTGACGGTTACACTTACATTCGTTGAGAGTCAAACAGGATATCCTTATCAAAAAGTTACACGTTTATGGGAAACTGATAATTGGGTTTATGGTGATCCTAATGTTTCATATGATCTGCCATTGCAAAATGTAACAACCAATTCAAATACGCAAGAGCTTGAACTACGCATGACAAATTCAGGGCATGGACAAGCGAACACTGATAATGCTGCAGAGTTTTCTCCAAAAACACACACTGTTGTTGTCAATGGCTTTACCGTAGCCTCCCATTTTCTATGGAAAACGAACTGTGGTCAAAACACTTGCAATAACCAGGCTGGTACATGGCTATATTCCCGTGCAGGTTGGTGCCCCGGACAGGAAGTGCAGCCTCTTATGGTGAACCTTAATGCTCAGTTAGTGGCAGGACAAAACATTGCTATTGATTATGTATTACAGCCTTACACAAATTTATTGAATACAGGATATAACGGAGGCAGTCACACAGAACCTCATTACAAGATTCATGCATTTTTAGTTGAGAAATCTGATGTATATATTGATGGGGCATCCTATCATAATGCCTCTGCAACAAGCATCAACTTTCCATTAACGGATAATGATCTTAGTGCAACTACTGCTGTTAAAGTAATGTTGCACAACACAGGATCAACTGTGATCAACAATCCGGATTTGTATTGTTTTATCAATGGAAATCAACTGGCGCTTGAGTCAACATCAATTGTACTAAATCCGGGCGACAGTCTTGAATATACATTTACAACACTTGCAAACTTAACGCAGGGAAATGAATATCACATTGCAGCCATGATTGCATCGGCCGGTGATCAGGCAAGTAGTGATGATGTTGCATCAATCATTATTAATAATTCTGTTGGCGTTCAGGATTTGAAAGCTAATGAAAACACATTCCTGATTTACCCTAATCCGACGCATGGTGAGTTTACATTAATTGCAAAAGGAATAAATGCTGACGCGACTTTAGAAATAACCGATATGATTGGGAAAAATGTATTTAAGGCAACTATATCGAAAGTAGAACTGCAGAATGGATACAAAATATCATCCCCATTTGAGCAAGGAACTTATCTAATTCAACTGCACACTTCTGAAGGAACAATCAATCAGAAATTGATGATTGAATAACAACATTGTTCTTATTCATAAATATTCCAAGATTAATTAAAATACTCTTTCATACGCTCAAAAAAGCTCTTTTGATTTTTACCTGGACTAGGTATGAAGTTATGCGATTCTCGTAATTTCTCCAGTAACTTCTTCTCATCGGCAGAAAGATGCTGCGGTGTCCAAACATTGATGTTTATTAATAGGTCACCTCGTGAATGGCTATTTACATGAGGAAGTCCTTTGCTTTTTAATCTAAGTACTTTTCCTGAATGTGTTCCTGAGTCAATTTTTATTTTTACGCGCCCGTCTAAAGTTGGAATCTCCACATTGGTCCCTAAAGATGCGTCAGCGAAATTTATATATAGGTCATAATAAAGATTATCACCATCACGTTCCAGTTCATCGTGGGCTAACTCCTCAATCACAATAAGCAAGTCGCCAGGTACGCCTCCACGTTCAGCAGCATTTCCTTTACCACTTACATTGAGTTGCATTCCTTCGGCCACACCGGCAGGAATGTTTATGGTAATCACTTCTTCACCATGCTGCAAACCACTTCCATGACAAGTTTTGCATTTATTTGTAATAACTTGTCCTTCGCCATTACATGTTGGACAAGTAGATGTTGTTTGCATTTGACCAAGAATAGTATTGGTTACTCTGCGCACATGTCCGCTTCCTTTGCAGGTACCACAACTTGTAAAAGCATTCGTTCCCTGTGCACCGGAGCCACTGCAAGCGGAACAAGGAATTCCTTTATTGACTTTTATTTTCTTTTCTACTCCATGAGCAATTTCTTCAAGCGTAAGTTTTACTTTGATACGAAGATTTGAACCACGATTAACTGCTCGTCCTCCACCGCCGCTGCGACCGCCACCAAAGAAACTTTCAAAAGGATTATGCCCGCCAAAAACATCACCGAACTGACTGAAGATATCATCCATATTCATGTGATGGCCTCCACCTCCTGCCCCACCAACGCCTTTATGTCCAAATTGGTCATAACGCTGACGTTTCTCAGCATCACTTAAAACCTCATAAGCTTCCGCAGCTTCCTTAAATTTTTCTTCTGAAGGCTTATCACCGGGATTTTTATCAGGATGAAATTTCAATGCCATCTGACGATACGCTTTTTTTATATCAGCTTCCTTAGCATTCTTCTCAACTCCAAGTATTTCGTAATAATCTCGTTTCGACATTTAAAATGTTTATTGTATTGATGTTAAAGATCGTTATGATATATGTTATTTATAAAAACAATAACACACATATCACCATCATTAAAAATATTATATATATATAAATTAGCTTCCTATCACGACTTTTGCATGACGAATTACCTTATCATTAAAAGTATATCCCTTTTCAATTTCATCAACAATCATTCCTTTCATTTTGGAATCTTCAACAGGTATACTGGAAATAGCTTCCTGTAAATCAGCATCAAAAGGTGTCCCAACTGATTCCATTACCTTCAATCCCTTCTGCTCCAGAATACCATTGAATTTATGATAAACAAGTAAAACACCTTCCTTCATTGGATCCTTTTTATCCATTTCAGCAGATGCTTTTATGGCTCTTTCGAAATCATCTAAAACAGGTAACATAGCTAACAGCATTTCGGAACCGGCTGATTTTAGTAATTCCATCCGTTCTTTAAGGCTCCGCTTCTTGAAATTATCAAACTCTGCGTATAAACGTAGATGCTGTTCTTTTAATTCCGCTAATTCGATACTAAGCATTTCTTCTATATTCGATTCTAAAGGTTTTTGCTCAGATCCTTCAACCTCAGATTGCAATTTTAATTCTTCCTCCATATTATTTTCCATAACCTTGTCGCCATTGGTTTTTTTTCTTTCTTCTTTCATGTTCTTTGCTGTTGTAAAAAGATTCCTGATTTTATACATTAATTTTCTCTCGTATTCAAATATATTGCCATCTCACTTAGCAAGGACAAATTGACAGGCGAAATTACTCGTTTAATGCTTACAATTTTTAATGAAATAATAGAAAACGATGGTTCGAGTTTATTGCTTCAAAAGAAGGGATTGAAGTATAAAAACAAAGGGCGCAACGCAAGCGTTACACCCTTTTTCAGAAAAGCTAACCTAAAAATCTATTTTTTCTCTATAATCTGATCCAAAGCTGCATCTAATGCAGGACCTCTTAAGTTTCTTCCTACTATGATACCATTTCCATCAATTAACCAGTTGGTTGGTATGGAATTGACACCATAAATTGCTGCGGGGCGTGACTGCCAACCACCCAGGTCACTAACGTGGCTTGTCCATTCTAAACCATCACGTTCAATAGCCTTCATCCAGGCATCTTTATCACGATCTAAAGATACACCAAACACAGTGAATCCTTTTCCGTTCTTAAATTTCTCGTCTTTATACTTCTTATAGGCTGAAACCACATTTGGGTTCTCCATCCGGCAAGGTCCGCACCAGCTTGCCCAAAAATCTATTAAAACCACTTTACCCTTTAAAGATGAAAGAGCAAGTGTTTTTCCATCTGGGGTTGAAAAGGCCAACTCAATTGCTTTATCACCCACATTTGTTCCATATTTATTCTCTGCTGGAAGGGTTCTGAAAGCTAAAATGAATGCCGAAGCAGCAACGATGACTAATAAGAAAGTTAATTTTTTCATGCTTTGTTTTTAGATTAGTTTATTATTTTTATTGAGAACGGCAAATTTCGCAAAAATGATACCATCAAAGCAAAAAAAATTTAACTTAAGGCTCAAATTCACGTTTTATCCATTATTAACTAACTTTAGTTGTTGTTTGATTTAAGTGTTTAGGACATTAACCAGTTGCAAAGATTTAATTATTGAGGCTAATTTATACCCTCTTTATCTTGGCGCCAATGGCATTCAACCTGACGTCAATGGCCTCATAACCTCTGTCAATTTGTTCAATATTATTAATCACACTTTTGCCATCTGCAGTCATGGCTGCAATTAACATGGAAACTCCTGCTCTTATATCAGGTGAAGACATCGTAATCCCACGTAATTTTGTCTCGCGATTGGATCCAATAACTACCGCTCTGTGAGGATCGCAAAGGATGATTTTAGCCCCCATATCAATCAGGTTGTCTACGAAGAATAAACGGCTCTCAAACATCCATTGATGAATGAGGACGCTTCCTTTTGCCTGAGTAGCCGTAACCAATGCTACAGAAATTAAATCCGGTGTAAACGCAGGCCAAATTCCATCTCGTATTGTGAGGATTGAGCCATCTATCAAGCTTTGAATTTTGTAGGAGTCCTGTGAAGGAATATGTATGTCATCATTGATAAACTCCAATTGTATTCCCATCCTTTGAAAAACCTTCGGAATAACACCTAAGCTTTCAACAGCGCAGTTTTTAATAGTAATATCAGAATTTGTAGTTGCGGCAAGTCCAATAAAACTACCAATTTCAATCATATCGGGAAGCAACCTGTGTTTACAGCCACCTAACGATTTTACTCCTTTAATCGTTAATAAATTAGAGCCAACTCCTGTGATTTGCGCACCCATGCTATTCAGCATTTTGCAGAGCTGTTGTAAATAGGGCTCACATGCTGCATTATAAATTGTTGTTGTTCCCTGAGCAAGGCTTGCAGCCATCACAACATTGGCAGTTCCGGTTACGGATGCTTCATCAAGCACCATATAGGCACCTTTCAGATTCGTTGCATTGATTTTATAAAAGCGCTGATCACGAAGGTGTTCGAAAGTGGCACCGAGATTTTCAAATCCCCGCAAATGAGTGTCCACCGGTCTTCTGCCTATTTTATCCCCACCCGGCTCCGGCACATATCCTTTGCCAAAACGGGCAAGCATAGGACCAATGATCATAATAGACCCCCTTAAGCTGGCTCCTTTCTTTTTAAAATCATCAGATAATAGAAATTCAAGATCAACATGCTGGGCTTTGAAAGAAAAAGTATCAGTCGAGATACGTTTTACCTCTACACCTAAATCGCCCATTAATTCAATAAGGCGCATCACATCCCTGATATTGGGAACATTTGAAATCACTACTTCTTCAGATGTCAAGAGTACAGCAGAAATAATTTGCAATGCCTCATTCTTGGCACCCTGAGGCGTAATTTCCCCTTTCAGTTGATGCCCGCCCTGAATTTCAAATTTTGTTCCTGTTGCTACAGACGATTCCATCAATTTATTTTCCGCGATTGCCTCCATTGCGCTTTCTATTATTGTTTAGATTTCTTTTTGGTCGTCTTGAAGTATCTTTTGGCTCTATATAAACGGCAGAAAGTCTTGTTCCTTCCTTAACCTCTAATAAGCCGCCTGACATTTCCTTGAGGTGTTCAAAGATCACTTCATCATTTACTGAGTCTTTATTGTAAGTCAGGAATAAATGTTTCATAAAATTGGCAATCATACCACTGATAGCCTGTTTATCAGGACCTTCTTCCATGGTGCGGGCTTCCTTAATAACCTGCTCCAGAATACTGCCATAGTTTTTATATTTTATCGCCTTCTGTGGGTAAGGTATTCGTTTAGGAGTAGCATGAATCGTATCGGGCGCAGGCATTGGATACGGAGAATCGCAATCCAATTTGAAATCACTCATAATGTATAAATGATCCCAAAGCATCTGCTTATAATCCGTTAGTTCTTTGATATGCGGGTTAAGCACTGTCATAGCCACAATGATTGTTTTGGCAGCTGCAGTACGCTCTTCTTTTGTAGGTAATTCAAGCGTATATTCAATCATTTTCTGAACATTCCTGCCATACTCTGGGATGGTCATGACTTTTCGTGAAGTGTTATATTCCATTTGTTGGTTTTACTTAGTTTATTTCAATCTACCTCAGCGGGCCACTTGATTTAAAATTTTGTTGTTTATTCTAGTCAAAAATATATTTTTGGTAAGTTAATCTACTATCCTCAGCCTCGCAAATTTTAAAAGTAATTGTTTCTGGCCATGACCATCAAACAATATTAACGCTTTATTATCAGGGAACCTGCCTTCCAAACTGATTACTTTTCCAAAGCCAAACTTTTCATGTTCAACCTGGCTCCCTATGTTGATCAGTGAAGCGTCATCGGCCTTAAAATCCGGGTTTGACTGCTTGGGCTGCGCAACTGATGTTTTGCGAAAACCTGAAGGTGCAGTTTTAGCAGGAGCATTCGCCACATTGTTTATGCCTGAAACAAATGAATTACGTCGTGAACGGCTCCAATCTGTGTCATCACCACCTGCATTTGCTGTGTGTTTTGGTGTAATCACCTCAATACATTTGGGATCGATTTCATCCAGGAACCGGCTTGGTTCACAACTAAGCAGGTTCCCCCATTTATAACGGCTGGAGGCATAGGACAATGTCAATTTCTTCTCTGCGCGTGTTATAGCTACATAAAACAAACGGCGCTCCTCCTCCAAATCTGATCGCGAATTTAGTGACAACTGAGATGGAAAAAGATTTTCTTCTAGGCCAACAATATAAACATTGCCAAACTCCAGTCCTTTCGCACTATGTATCGTCATGAGTTGCACCTTGTCCTTTTCTTCATCACTATCTTTATCGGCATCAGTCAATAAGGCAATATCCTGCATATACAAATCAAGTGTTCGCAAAGGACGATCATTCAATTCCATCGAAGGGGATTCCATTGGCATTGCTCCGTTCTCGCTGAATTCTTTAATACCGTTCAATAATTCCTGCAAATTCTCATAATGACCCACTCCTTCAGGTGTGCGGTCAATATATAATTCACGCAGCAAGCCGGTTGAATTCGCAATATGACTGGCCATCTCATAGGCAGGATGCGTAGGCAACATCACTTGGAAACTTTTGATCATTGTAACAAAATCAAGTATCCGCTCTCTGGTTGGTGCATTAATACCGGTATTAAAATCATGAACATTTTCCATTATTGTCCATAAACTGAGCCCTTGTTCATTCGCTGTTATTACCAAACGCTCAATAGTTGTTTTGCCGATTTCACGTTTAGGATAATTGATGATGCGTTTAATAGCTTCTTCATCATTCGGATTCATTGTTATCCTAAAATAGGCCAGCAAATCTTTAATTTCTTTTCGCTGATAAAAAGAAATACCACCATAAATACGGTAAGGAATATTCATTCGACGCAATGCTTCTTCCATCGAGCGGCTTTGCGCATTGGTCCTGTACAAAATAGCAAAATCACTATTCTTCAGCTGCCTGTTCATCTTCTCTTCAAAAATATGCTGGCTCACCATCAATCCCTCTTCGTTATCACTTAATGCACGCATTAAACGAATACTTTCACCATCTTCATTTTGTGTCCACACTTCTTTCTTCAGCTGATTTTTATTATTTCCAATTACACTATTGGCTGCCTGAACAATGTTTTTTGTGGATCGATAATTCTGTTCAAGCTTAAATGTTTTTAAATCAGGATAATCCTTTTCAAAACTTAAAATGTTTTGAATGTTTGCTCCTCTGAAAGCATAAATACTTTGTGCGTCATCACCAACAACACAAATATTCTCAAGCCTTGCAGATAATTTTTTTACGATAATATATTGAACAAAATTGGTGTCCTGAAACTCGTCAACCAATACATACTTAAATTTACTCTGGTATTTATTTAATGCATCATTATGCTCCGTTAACAACTTATAGGTGTTGTACAGTATATCATCAAAGTCCATAGCACCCGCTTTAAAACACCGTTTGCTGTACAACTCGAATATAAGGCCTAACTTGGGCTTGCCGCTTAGCTTATCATCATTGGTTAATTCTGTATTTTGCTGGTAATCGTGCCAGTTAAATAAATTGTTTTTGGCTGATGAAATTCTATTTAATACCAGAGAAGGTTTGTAAATTTTATCATCGAGGCCTATTTCTTTTAAAATATCTCTGATTAGGCCTTTACTGTCTTCCGTATCATAGATGGTGAAATTGGCAGGGTAACCCAACTTCTGCCCTTCTATCCGCAGAATCCTGGCAAAAACGGCATGAAAAGTTCCCATCCATAAATTGCGAGCATCCTCCCCCGCCACGCCTGCAATACGATGCTTCATATCACGCGCTGCCTTATTGGTAAAAGTAAGTGCGAGGATATTAAAAGGATCAACATTATGTTGCATTAAGTATGCAATGCGATAGGTAAGCACCCTTGTTTTTCCTGAGCCCGCGCCGGCAATAATCATTACCGGACCATCCATACATTCTACAGCCTGCCGTTGGACATCATTCAGCTTATTCAAATAATCTGCCATTGCAGGCAAAGGTAGCTAATGGACAGCAGTTGCCCCTTAAAATGTGAAAAACCTTCACAAAGTTGTTGACAAACTTCCTACCAAAACAAGGTTAATTAAACCGTTCAACAATAAAGTTCTTATCTGAAAAAATACCACTATGATTCATTTAAAAAGTATCCTCGATAATTTTCATTTCCGATTGAATACTAAAAGAAAAATATCGTTGAATAAAACATTAGAAACAAATTCAACATATGAAGTCTTCATTTATTCCATAAAAAATCACTTCACTTGTTTACATCTTTACTGATCCGAAACCTTTTTTAGATCATTATATATTTATTTTTATTTCCTGGTATACAAATTCAGCCAGTAATACAAATGCGTTTTAGCAAGTTCTCTCGAATATTAAGTCGGTTTGCCCAGTGGAGGATCAGGCATATTGGCAATGATACTTTTGTGATTTTAGCGGCATTTCTTGTTGGAATTGTTACCAGCCTTGCAGCAGTTTTGCTGAAGGTAACCGTACATGAGATCAAATACCTGGTAGAAACTTTAATTTACATGTATCAAAGTGAATGGTTGTATTTTATTTATCCATTAGCAGGATTACTACTTTGCACCATTTATGTACAAGTATTTCGTAAAGGTGACCTTGGAAGAGGCATAGGCCTTGTGCTGGTCAGTATCTTAAAAAAGAATGCAAATGTAGAGCGGCATAAAATGTCTTCTCAAATTATCAGCAGTGTGCTTACTGTTGGATTTGGTGGCTCAGCCGGTCTGGAAGCACCCATAGTTGTTACCGGAAGTGCTTTTGGCAGCAGAATAGGAAATGCATTTCGAATGAACATTAAGGAGAAAACGTTATTGATTGCTTGTGGTGCGGCGGCCGGCATTGCTGCTATTTTCAATTGCCCTGTTGCCGGTGTTATTTTCGCTCTTGAAGTTGTACTTGCTCAAGCAACGGTACCTGCATTTATTCCAATATTAATTGCTTCTGCAACAGCTACCGTTGTTTCAGAAATAATATATAAAGGTCAGCCATTTTTCCGGATTACAGATGAATGGCCTATTTCAAACATTCCGCTTTTTATTGTGTTAGGATTGATTTGTGGACTCATGTCGGTGTATTGCATCCGTACTTACCTGAAATCTGAACAACTTTTTTTAAAACGAAAAAAACCTTTTCAAAACAGCATCATTTGCGGGATAGTATTAGGCGGCCTTACTTTTCTTTTTCCACCGTTATATGGTGAAGGGTATAACAATATACTCGAATTATTTAATGGAAATTATGCAGTTCTGATGGCCTATTCCCCATTTTCAGATTTTTTTTCGGGAGATTATTTTTTCCTTTTATTGGTAATTGTATTGATGTTTACTAAAGTATTTGCAACTGCCTTAACTATTGGTGGTGGTGGCAATGGCGGGATGTTTGGCACATCCTTATACAGTGGTGCATTCATGGGATTTGCTTTCTCTAAAATCATTAACATGACAGGGTTAGCTTCAACCAATCCTGAACATTTTATTGCAATTGGCATGGCAGGATTACTAAGCGGTGTTATTCACGCACCAATGACAGCCATATTTCTCATAGCCGAAATAACAGGTGGTTATACTTTATTTGTGCCGTTAATGATTGTTTCCGCTCTTTCCTATTTCATCAGTAAATACTTTGAAAATTATTCTGTGTATACAAAAAAACTTGCTTTGTCAGGGGAGTTATACATAAATAATAAAGACAAAATCGTACTTGAAAAAATCAAACTATCATCACTTGTGGAAAATGATTTTGCAGAAATAAATATTGAAAGTACACTCGGGGATCTTGTTGAAGTGATAGGCCGCTCCAAAAGAAACATCTTTCCTGTTACTGACAGTCAGCATCATTTGCATGGAATTATTTTACTTGATGACATTAGAGAGGTAATGTTTCTTCAAGAAAAATATTCAACAACAAGTGTTAAAGATCTAATGATACAGCCACCTGCAGTCCTCATGTTAAACGAAACAATGGGTGAAGTGATGAAAAAATTTGTTGATACCAATGCATGGAATCTACCCGTCCTTGAATATAATTGTTATAGGGGGTTTGTTTCTAAATCAGCAATATTTACTCGTTATCGAAATCTTTTGATTGAAGAACACGGTGAGTGATTTTTTATTTATAAGGGGAAAAGTTATATAAATGTTGATTTGGTTACAATTTCGCAGCATAGAAAATAAAATATAGCCGAATTCTATGCGCTTAATTAAATAATAAAATGATGTATAAAATAAAAAATTAATGCGGCAAGGCTTGCAGAAATTGGTATGGTTAATACCCATGCCCAAATCAATTGAATGGTAACTCCCCATCGGACCGCTGAAATTCTTTTTGTTAAACCAACACCAACGATAGCCCCTGTAATAGTATGAGTTGTACTTACAGGAATTTTAAAATGCTGCGTCCCGAAAAGGGTAAGTGCACCTGCCGTTTCCGCGCTAAATCCTTCAAAAGGCGTGAGTTTTGTTATGCGCTGACCCATCGTTTTAACAATCCGCCATCCACCAAACATTGTTCCCAGAGCAATTGATGTATAACAGGCAATCGGCACCCAACTCGGAAGACTGGAAATGCCATCTATAGTACCATTGGCCATCATTGCAGCTGCAATAATTCCCATCACTTTTTGGGCATCATTACCACCATGTCCAAGACTATAGGCTGCTGAGGAAACCAACTGAAGCTTTCGAAAGATTTTATCTACCTTAGAGGGTATTGCATTTCTGCAAACCCAAATCGTAATAGCAGAAATCAAATAGGAAATAATCATTCCGATGACAGGCGCCAAAACAATAAAATAAACTGTTGGCATTACTTTCTCCATTACTACAGCATCGAAACTTCCTGCATTGGCAATTCCTGCTCCTGCAAAACCGCCAATTAAGGTATGCGATGAGGAAGAAGGAATTCCCCACCACCAAGTGATTAAGTTCCAGATAATGGCTGCTATCAGTCCGGATAAAACAACAATGAGTGTGATGCTCTCAGGCCTTACTGTTTTTGAAACGGTATCCGCAACTTTCAACTCAAATAACCAATAAGCAATAAAATTAAACATGGCCGCCCATAAAACAGCTACAAAAGGGGTTAACACTTTTGTAGAGACCACCGTAGCGATCGAATTTGCTGCATCATGAAAACCATTGATAAAATCAAAGATGAGCGCAAGTGCAATAACAACAAATATCAGGCTGATTTCCATCTATACAATCAATATAAAAACTAAGCCATTTTAATTAAGATGGAATCAATCACATTGGCAGCATCTTCACACATATCGGTTGCCGTCTCCAAAGCCTGAAGGATTTCTTTCTGCTTGATGATCTGAACAGCATCTTTCTCATTTTCAAAAAGTCTTGCAACTGCATTATCGAAAATATCATCAGCATGGTTTTCAATACTATTGATCAACACTAATGACTCACTTACGTTGCGCAACTTGTCCATGTTTTTTAATTCATAAATCACCCTTCGCAATTCTTCGGTCTGCGTTTGAAGCAACTCACTGAGTTTGATCATTTCAGGGCTGCACTCAAGCACTTTATATATACTGATACGCTTACTGGAACCGTGTATATAATCCAGGATATCATCAATTGCACTGATCAAACGGTGTATATCTTCCCTATCGAATGGAGTAATAAAATTACGTGATAATTCATTGAATATTTCATGCGTAATGTCATCACCAACATGTTCTAGTCTTTCAATTTCACGTATATAATGCTGTCTGTCCTCTTTATTACTTGTAGTAACAAGGCTGTACATTACCTTGGCGGCCTCCTGCAAGTTTAAAGCGGCCTTATCAAATAATACGAAGAACTTTTTATCCTGAGGAATAAAGAACTTTAGGAATCCTATTGCCATTTTGGTTGATCGATTGTCGACAAATATAATTCTTTGCCTTAAGTGACAATAAAATAAGGATGAATTTGTTCGTTAATAACCAATAAACGATTTATACCTTTGCCGGATGACAGATGAAAAAGTGGTCTTACAGGTTGAAGGAATGACTTGCAGCAATTGTGCACAGGGCATTACACGCCACCTGGGAAAAAAAGGATTGAAGAATTTATGGGTCAGTTTTGATAAAGGAGAAGTAGAATATAACCTTAACGGTGATATCCCCATCTCCTTTGTAATTGATGAAATAAACAGTATGGGTTATCATGCTGTAGAAAAAAATGAAGAAATTTCTCAAAAAGTCAAGGGCCTATCTTCTTTGGAAATCCGTTTTCTAATTGCAGCTATATTTACCCTTCCATTAACGCTGCATATGTTGTTGAATTGGACATGGTTGCATAATGGCTGGATTCAATTGCTCTTATGTCTTCCGGTTTTATATATCGGCTTAACATATTTTGGAAAAAGTGCTTTTGGTGCTTTAAGAAACGGCCAGACAAATATGGATGTGCTAATAACCATTGGCGCGGTCTCCGCTTTTATTTACAGCCTTGTTGGCTTAATCATTTCAACAAATGCAGTTGAAATGCGTCATTTTTTATTTTTTGAAACATCAGCTGTCATTATTACTTTGGTTTTACTGGGAAATTTAATCGAACAAAAAAGTTTGAAAAAAACTTCCTCCGCTGTCGAATCGCTATTGAATTTGCAGCCAATCATTGCTAAGCGCATTGTAAATTCATTAACGGTTGATGAAAAAATTGAGGAAATTGAAATTGGAACATTGAAAAAGAATGACCTTGTTCTTGTGAACAGCGGCGACAAAATTCCTGCTGATGGACGTATTTATTGGGGCAATGCAAGTATCGATGAATCCTCTATGACTGGTGAAAGCATGCTATCTGTGAAAGGCATTGATGATACTGTTCTCGCAGGAACAATAATTATTGATGGCAGTATTAAGGTCATTGCTGATGAAGTTGGCAACAATACCGTATTGAACAATATTATTGAGTTGGTAAGTAAAGCAACGCAAAACAAACCCGCTATACAAAGATGGGGTGATAAAGTAAGCGCCTGGTTTGTACCAGTTGTACTGTTGATTTCTCTATTTACCTTTCTGATTTCCTATTTCATGATGGCTGTTCCCCTTACAGGAAGTTTCTTAAGAAGCATTGCTGTTTTGGTGATTTCATGCCCATGTGCAATGGGATTAGCCACTCCCACAGCAGTAGCAGTAGCTGTTGGTCGTGCAGCAAAAGAAGGAATATTAATTAAGGGTGGGCATTTATTGGAATTAATGAGTGAATCAGCAATCATTGTATTTGATAAGACTGGCACTTTAACGGAGCCGATTTTAAAAGTCAAAAAAATAAATTACATTATAAACGAAGATCTTGCCAGGTACGTGATTTTCACACTTGAACAATATTCAACACATCCTACAGCCAAAGCAATGATTAAGGAAATTCAAAATAATAGTGCACACTCCTCGATTAAATTTGCATCCATTACAGAAGAAAAAGGGCTTGGCGTGAAAGCTAAAGATGTGGAAGGGAACAACTATTTAGTTGGCAGTTACAATTGGGCATGTGATCTAACCGATGATCGCTCACACCAGGTTTATGTGATCATGAATAATGTATTGCTTGCTACAATTGATTTTGAAGAAGTAATCAGAAGTGATGCTTCAGCAACATTACAATATTTTAACGAACAGCATTTCAAAACAATTTTGTTAAGTGGCGACAGGTTGGAAAAATGCAATGACGTAGCAGAGAAACTAGGCATTCAGGAAGTTTATGGTGAAAAAATGCCGGCTGAGAAACTGGAGATCATTGAAAAATTAAAAAGGCATGGAAAAGTAATCATGGTTGGTGACGGTGTTAATGATTCACCGGCATTGGCTGTTGCCGATATTGGTGTTTCCTTTGGCGCTGCAACACAAACAGCTATTAAATCAGCAGATATTATTTTAATTGACCGGCAACATCTTTCTTCTTTGATAAAAGTCCATCAACTTTCCAAAGCAACCATCGTAACCATTAAACAAAATTTATTTTGGGCGCTTATATATAATGTTGTGGCAATACCAATAGCTGCAATGGGACTGCTAAGTCCGATGATTGGTTCACTTTCCATGGCCTTTTCAGATGTAATAGTAATTGGAAATTCGCTTCGTTTGAAGATAAAAAATATTTTTACCGTTCAAACAAATAACCTTTGAAATTATCTGCCCGCTTAAATACGATTAACGGATTACAGATTTTCCAGGCAACCCGTTTTGCTGGATTATTATTAACGGGAATCTTATTAGCCAAATCAGGCATTGGCCTGCATATTATTGGCAACTATGAGAAATTGTTATTGGTTGCCGGCGCTATCAGTTTTTTCTGGATTCAGGGAATATTAAACAGTTTGCTTTCCTCCTATTTTGATCATACCGAAAAAAAAGTTTATCTTTTCAATGTCTTTGTATTAATCAGTTTGTTCAGTCTGTTAATATTTGGACTGATGAAGCTTTTTTCGAATCAGCTTCAGCATCTTTTTTCAGATGATTATTTACCGGGTTACCGTTGGATTTGCCTTTTTGTATTGTTTAATTCCCCGTGTTTTTTAATTGAAACAATTTATTTGTTAAAGAAGAAAACATCTTCACTAATAGCCTATGGAATCACGTCAGCCCTATTATCAATTGCGGCTGTTGTGGTTCCGCTGTTGCTCGGTTATTCAATAGAAACAGCATTGGCTTGGCTGGTGCTTTGGGCTATCATCCGATTTTTCTGGTTGCTTCGTTTGTTATTAAAAAATACAATACCTGATTTCCGTTTTCCCATGGTGCAGCAACATCTGTTTCTTGCATGGCCTTTGATCATCAGCTATTTAATTGGGGGTTCTGCTGATTATATTGACGGGCTTATGGCAACGCACTTTTTTGGACCTGATGTATTTGCTGTTTTCCGTTACGGTGCACGAGAGTTTCCATTATCAATTTTGATGGCCAATGCACTTAGCACATCAATGATTCCCATTTTGCGGGAATCGCCAATGATCAACAATAAATTGGGGGCTTTAAAAAATCATTCCGCCAGTCTGATGAATCTGATTTATCCTGCAAGTATTGTCTTAATGCTAGGTAGTAGTTGGATTTACCCCCGCTTGTTTGATCAACGTTTTTCTGAAAGTGCAGCAATTTTTAATATATATCTGCTACTTGCAGTAAGCCGGATGGTTTTTCCACAATCAATTGCTTTGGCTTTAAAAGTTAATAAAATCGTATTGAAGATTGCCTTTATAGAAATACTGGTAAACGTTATTGCCAGTTACCTCCTGATGCTCAAATGGGGTATCATTGGTATAGCCTGGGGGACCGTCATTGCCTATACAATTGAAAAAATATTGCTTTGCATATACCTGCAGCAGAAACATCAGATTAAAATAAGAGAATATATACCACTTGCCAGGTGGACAATTTATTCAATTTTACTGCTAACCAGTTATTTGATCATCAGTTATTTTAACTAATATCAGGAACTTAAAATCCTGTAAAATAATTAAATTATGTAACTTTATGATGAAATTATGTAATAGAATTGCGACTGAAATTAAAGTTATTTACGGTCTGAAAAAATGACCAATTTCACTAAAAAATCCTTCATCATTAATATCATTTAATTAATTACTAATCCATTAACCGATTTATGAACTTTTTAAATAAAATACTAAAAAACATCCTTTTAATTTAGAAAATAGTTACTTTTACCCCACTCACAATAATCAACAAATTTCAACAATATAAACTAAAACCAAATAACAATGAAAAAACTAGTACTTTCAATTCTCGCGCTGAGTCTAACGGCGGGCAGTTTTGCTCAAAGAAGGACAGCACTTCACAATCAAGTGATCTCTACTGATGGTGAAACATTATTTAATAATGGAACTTCTGCTTTGAATACAACTATTCCGGCTCAAAGAAACATTCATCCTCCCAGCATTACTACAGTAAGTGTTACAGATATCGGGCATTCGGCCAATGCATTTACTTGTGGTTTGGGTGCGAAGACGGCACTATTTGCCAGCCCTGAAATAAATACCGTTATGATGGTATTTCGTAATGATGTAACATTTGGACAAGCTGCTCCTGCAACTTCTGGTTATCTCAATTATGCGCTTTCAACTGACGGTGGTGCCACTTGGGCAGCTGATCAATATCCTTTGTATAACTCAAACGGTACCAACGCTGCACCTTTTGCCAATGCACGTTATCCAATGGGTGGTATTTATAATCCTACCGGTAATACGAACCCCAATAATGCATCCATATTTTATGTATCACCTAGCCTTACTGCCACTAATGGTACAGGGTTTGGCGGCATTGTTCATGGTGCATTAAATCTTACTACAGGAAGTGTGCCTACCCAAACAGAAATTTTAACGGACAATTTAATTGCCCCTTATAGTTTAAACATAGCTCCAAGCACCAATAAAGCTTACTTCGCTGAAGCTGCACTTCGTCAAGCCAGTCTTACTGGTGATTATGAAGATACTGTAGCAGTTTATACAGGAACCTGGAACACCACAACTGGTGAGTATGACTACGTTCCGAGTAGTGTTTACTTTCCTGTGGCCGGTGATACAAGTACCGGTAAATTTATTTTAGGTCTTGGCACCCAGCAAAATGGCTGTAAGGTTGCATTTGCTCCAAACAGCAATACCGGCTATATGACTATCCATGGTCATCCCGGCTTTAACTTTATTGCAGATTCAGTTTGGATGCCTATGATATTAAAAACAATCGATGGCGGTGCTACCTGGACTTCTATTGGTGCGCTTAATATGGCCGGCTTAAGTGCTGTGTTACCGGCTGCAACAAACTATTCTGTGGCTAGTGAAAATGACCTTGTTGTTGATGCTAATGGTAATGCACACATAATCATGAATATAGGTGTATCATTTAATGATTTTTCTGTCAGTGATATTGGTGGTGACTGGGGTGTATTTGATGTTTATTCAACCGGTGGCGGAACAGCTTGGTTTGCACAATTGTTAGATAAACCAAAAGCATTCGGATTTATCAATGGTGCGGCAACTGCAAGCCCTGTTCAGGAATTCAATCGTCCACAAGCTTCCACAACTTGGGCTGGTGACAAAGTATTTTTTACCTGGTTTGATACTGATACTGCGACTTTCCAAACAACAGACAATTCATTCCCTGATGCTATCAACATGTCTTTAAATGTAACTACAGGTTTATGGTCTGCACCCGTAAATCTTACTGCCGGTACAGCTGCAGACGGTGCTTGTTCTTTTGGAAATGTTTCTCCTTATGTATTAGGAAGCACCAGTACTTATACTATTCCTATGAGTTATATGGCCATCGATAATGATAATACTACAATAACAACAACTCATAAGTATGTATCAGGTCTTGAAATAACCGACGCTCAATTTACAGTTACCGGTAACCCAATAGCGCTCCCGATTGTTATAACAACGGGTGTCAATGAAAACCACAGCACAGCTGTTAAGTCTTTATTGGTTTATCCAAACCCTGCTTCAGGACGCTACAATACACTTGTATTCGCAATGGACAAATCATCTAACGTTGTAGTTGAATTGGTTAATACTATGGGACAACTTTCTAAAACTGTTGACTATGGTATGTTAAATGCCGGAGAACAAAAACTTAACCTGGATGTTGAAGGCTTACAAGCTGGCATCTATATTGTTAAAATTAAAGCCGGTGACAGTGTTGCTGTTTCAAAAATAACTGTTAAATAATTAGTAAAATGTTTTTAAAAAGCCCCCGGTTTTTCGAATCGGGGGCTTTTTCATTTGTGAAACTGAGGTTCATCAATAAAACTGGAGAATAAGATCTTATATACTCTTATTCATTCCCCCTTTTACTTTAAATTTGTAAAACAAGAACAGAAACTCATGCCGATATTAATTGCACCTTCGATGTTGTCGTCAGACTTTGCCAACCTGGAAAAAGAAATAAAAATGGTGAATGCCAGTCAAGCTGACTGGTTCCATCTTGACATCATGGATGGGGTATTTGTTCCGAATATATCTTTTGGGCTACCGGTAGTAAAGGCTATTAGTAAGCATGCAAAGAAACCATTGGATGTTCACCTGATGATTGTTGATCCTGATAAGTACATTGAATCATTTGTACAAGCCGGAGCAGGAATTATTTCAGTGCATTATGAAGCATGCACTCATTTGCATCGTACCATACAATCGATGCACCATTTAGGCATTCTTGCCGGTGTTGCAATAAATCCACATACTCCGGTTGCATTGCTCTCAGAAGTAATTGCTGACATTGATGTTGTTTGCATGATGTCAGTCAATCCCGGTTTTGGTGGACAAAAATTTATTAAAAACACTTACACCAAAATTTACGAATTAAAAAATTTAATTGCAGCAAAGAATTCTTCTGCAAAAATTGAAATTGACGGTGGTGTTGATTTTAACAACGTTGCTGAATTGATAAAAGCCGGAGCAGATATTTTGGTTGCAGGTAATACCGTATTTACTGCTGCCGATCCGTCTAAAGCAATTGCTGAACTAAAGTCAGCTGCACTACATACAGTTTAATTCGATCTATTCAGACTCCTTTTTCCAACTTTTGTATATATCCTGTTGTTTATTTCTTTGTGACGGGATTTCACGTAAAGGTTCGCATTCTCGAAGTGTTGCATATAAATCAGCAGGAAGTTGTTGATATAGTTGAGTTCCTTTTGTTTTCCATTTCAACATTTCATCCGTCACCTCTTTAATAATTTTAGCGGGGTTGCCAACAACGATTTTTCGTTCCGGAATCTGCATCCCTTCCGGTACAAAAGTCAAGGCACCAATAATGGAATCATTTCCAATAAATACATGATCCATCACCACAGCATTCATCCCAACCAATACGTTTTTACCAACCGTTGCACCGTGAATTATTGCACCGTGGCCAATGTGGCCACCTTCCTGAATTAACACAGTAATGCCCGGAAACATATGAATGGTACAATTTTCCTGAATGTTGCATCCATCTTTCAAAACAATTTCACCCCAGTCGCCACGTACGGCAGCACCGGGACCAACGTACACATTTTTTCCAATGATTACATTTCCTGTTATGCAGGCTAATGGATGAACAAATGCGCTTTCATGAATAACAGGACGGTAACCGTTGAATTCGTATATCATTTAGAATAAAAATTAACAATATTCAATATATATGTTTATATATCAACAAAATGTTTCAAAATAAAAAACTGAATCTGCTAACACTTTTCAATTATTACAGCATATCCCTGTCCTACTCCAACGCACATTGTCACTAATGCATATTTTTTATTTTGTTCTTGTAATTCCAATGCTGCAGTATATAAAATTCGTGCCCCGCTCATTCCTAAAGGATGCCCCAATGCAATTGCTCCACCGTTAGGATTAATACGAGGATCATTATCTGAAAGTCCCCATGACCTAATACATGCCAGGCATTGTGCAGCAAATGCTTCATTCAATTCAAGTATGTCAATATCTTTCCATGACAGTCCGGCTTTTTTTAACGCGCGGTTAGCGGCTTCAACCGGTCCAATGCCCATTGTTCTTGGCTCAACACCTGCAATACCTGATGCAATAATTTTCGCTAGCGGCTTCAATGCAAATTGCTTTACTGCGACATCAGATGCCATTAACAATGCAGCCGCTCCATCATTTAATCCAGATGCATTCCCTGCTGTCACAGTACCTTCTTTTCGAAAGGCCGGCTTTAATTTTGCCAACCCATCCAATGTTGTCTGTGGTTTAATGAACTCATCCTTATCAACAACCAAGTGCTCGCCTTTCTTCTGAGGAATTGCAATTGAAACTATTTCGCTTTTAAATCTACCCCTTGCATCAGCTTTTGTTGCTTTTTCCTGCGACCAATAGGCAAAACGATCCTGATCAATTCGACTAATTTTATCGCGATCAACAAGGTTTTCGGCCGTTTCTCCCATGGCATCAATTCCATATTTTTCTTTCATCAATGGATTCACAAAACGCCATCCAAAACTGGAATCAAACATCTGTGCATCACGGCCATAAGGTGTTGAAGTCTTTGAAATCACCCATGGACTCCTCGTCATATTTTCTACTCCGCCGGCAATCATTAATTCTGCATCACCGGTCATTATATACCTGGCCGCGGCCATCGAAGCAGAAAGTCCTGATGCACATAAGCGATTAACCGTTTCACCGGGAACAGAAAATGGTAATCCTGCCAGTAGCAAAGACATCCTGGCAATATTTCTATTGTCTTCTCCCGCCTGGTTCGCACAGCCAAGCAACACATCACCTATTGTTTTTACATCGATTGAAGGATTACGCTGAATCAATTCCCTGAGAACAATGGCAGCCAGATCATCGGCCCTAACTTGTGAAAGCGCTCCACCAAAGTTTCCGATTGGTGTTCTTATTCCATCAATGATATATGCTTCTTTCATTCAAAATAAAATTTAAACAGTATTAGAAGTAATCCTGATTTATATATATAATTAAATTAACTAAACAGCAATTTGATAATCGCGCAATGCATTGTTCAATGATGTTTTTAAATCCGTACTTGCCTTTCGCTGACCAATAATTAAAGCACAGGGGACATTGTAATCGCCTGCAGGAAATTTCTTTAGGTAACTTCCCGGAATCACTACAGAACGGGCAGGCACTCTTCCCTTGTATTCAATTGCCTTTTCTCCTGTTACATCAATAATTTTTGTACTCATGGTCAATACCACGTTGGCGCCCAATACCGCTTCTTTCTCCACCAATACACCTTCTACAACAATAGAGCGTGAACCAATAAAACAATTGTCTTCGATAATCACAGGTGCAGCCTGAACCGGCTCAAGTACACCGCCAATACCTACTCCACCACTAAGATGCACATTCTTCCCAATTTGTGCACATGATCCAACGGTAGCCCATGTATCCACCATTGTTCCACTATCGACATATGCACCAATATTTATATAGGAAGGCATCATTATTACGCCATTTGCAACAAAGCTTCCATATCGTGCAATGCCATGGGGAACAACGCGGACGCCCAATTGAGCGTAATTTTTTTTAAGCGGAATTTTATCATGAAACTCAAACGGACCAATTTCAATCGTTTTCATTTGCATGATTGGAAAATATAAAATCACAGCTTTTTTAATCCATTCATTCACCTGCCAACCCGTTGAAACTGGTTCAGCAACTCTTAAACGTCCTGCATCAAGCTCCTCAATTACATTTTTAATGACTTGTTGCGTTTCATGTTCTTTTAACAACGAACGATCATCCCAAGCTTTTTCTATAATGGATCTCATAAATCGTGGCAATTAGCTAAATTTCTATGTTATTCATACTAAAATAAGCTTTCTGCCTATTTAAGCACAAAACTAATTATTTTCGCAGCGTGGGACGATTAATGGCTATTGATTATGGAACAAAACGAACAGGACTGGCAGTAACCGATCCAACAAAGCTGATAGCTACCGGACTGGTAACTGTTTCAACAGCTGAAGCCATCAATTA
>JANOXC010000114.1:0-24969 GCA_031418215.1 Bacteroidota bacterium | reverse complement strand
CTCCTTCTGAGAGGGGGTTGACTCCTTCTGAGAGGGGGTTGATTTTGCCATACTATAATGTATGTGTAAAAATGTGGTGTTTGGGTTTGACCAATTGATCTTTATAGCCTTACCCAGTCCCTCTCATTCTGAGAGTGAGTTGATATTGCCATACTATAATATATGTATTGATGGTTTTTTGATGCCTTTGATGTATTTAGCCTCACCCCAGCCCTCTCCTTCTGAGAGGGGGTTGACTCCTTCTGAGAGGGGGTTGATTTTGCCATACTATAATGTATGTGTAAAAATGTGGTGTTTGGGTTTGGCCAGGAAGGTAGACTGATTAGGCCTTGTTTCTTACTTCAAATTAATTTATGTCATTCAGGAGGAACCTCGTCACATCGGAGTCTTGAAAAAAAAGGAACCCACAAAAGGTTGGTCTGAGCGAGGCAGTATTAAAATTTACAATTGGTACCCTGAATCATTTTTTGTGAAAAAAATCAGCTTTTTTCGGTGCTATGTGACAAGGTTCCTCCTGAATGACTTTGAGTAGAGGAATAAATGCCTCCACTTACTTATTAAAAGCAAAATTCCCTTTCGCCAATTCCTCCACTACCATTTTAATTCCAGTTTCCAGTTGAATGGTGTGCTTCCATCCGGCATCATTGATTTTGGAAACATCTAACAGCTTGCGTGGTGTGCCATCAGGTTTTGAGGCATCAAACTTTAATTCGCCTGCATACCCGAGGACTTTCTTAACAAGTAAAGCGAGGTCGCGGATGGAGATGTCTTCACCTGTTCCGATGTTAACGTGTGACAGTCCGTCATACTTCAACATTAGGAAAAGGCAGGCATCGGCTAAATCATCTACATGTAAAAATTCCCGCATCGGTGACCCCGAACCCCATATTTCAACGGATGGCTTTGCGGCTATCTTGGCTTCATGGAACTTGCGGATAAAGGCAGGCAGGACATGAGAATTTTGCAAATCGTAGTTATCGTTGGGCCCATATAAGTTGGTAGGCATGGCAGCAATGAAGTTACAGCCGTACTGCATTTTATAGGCTTCACACATTTTTAAGCCGGCAATCTTGGCGATGGCATAAGGCTCATTGGTGGGCTCCAGCAACCCGGTGAGGAGGTACTCTTCTTTTATAGGCTGCGGGCACATGCGCGGATATATGCACGATGACCCCAGAAATACCATTTTCGACACCTTATTAATATAGGAGGCATGAATGATGTTGTTTTGGATCTGAAGGTTGTCGTAGATAAAGTCGGCGCGGTAGGTATTGTTGGCCACAATGCCGCCAACTTTAGCCGCTGCGAAAAAGACAAACTCCGGCTTTTCAGTTTCGAAAAAACCATTAACAGCAGATTGATTCCGCAAATCAAGTTGTGCTGAGGTGCGGGTTACTATATTAATGTATCCGTCCTTTGTCAGCCTGCGCATAATTGCTGAACCCACCATACCACGGTGGCCGGCGATGTATATACGACTGTTTTTATTCATGGGGCAATTATCGTGATTTTTAAGGTTTTAATGTTGGGATTTTGGTTCATTCCTTACATTATTAAAGTTGATTTTTTTTCAAGAGCTGCAAAGGTTTACTTATTCTTAAATGATGACTATTTGAATGGGCTATTACTTAATTGTTGTGTCATGATTGCTTTTTGCCCGCTCCAGGGCCGCATGGCCCCGTCCTGCTATTTTAATCTGGTCTTGGCTTAAAATCTTATTTGACAATATATTCCTTTCATGCATGAAACGCGTTTTACAAATGTTGTTTTTTCTTCCAACGCCAATCCACTAGGCTTAAAACAGCAGGACTGGTATGTTTTTTAATCTTTAATTTCATCAAATAGTTTCTAAATTTTTGATGCTAATAAAAACAAAACTGCCGCTGCCACTTTTTTAACTGCCACTTTTTTTATGATTTAGGGCTTTCAAACTCCAAACTTTTTAATATCCGTAGCCCGGGTGTTGAATTAGTATTGGGCCTCAGGCCGGTGTTCCAAAATGTTGCGCAGGCAAGATGCCTGATAATAGTTAGATTTAATTAAGATTTAATGTTGGTTTCCTTACAATATTGTTGATGTTCCTGGTATACAAAGGACTTATGAAGCCCCCCTGCCCCTTGCCCCTAAAGGGGGATTTGATTTTTCAATTCCTTTTTAATTTTATGCAGCGTTTCAACTGTTTCATTTAATACCTGTTCATTTGTAAACCTAACAACAATCAGATCCTTTTCTTTTAGAATAGCTTCTCTTTCCTTATCCTTTTCTTTTTGAAATTCATGAATCTTACCATCCACTTCAATTACCATTTTTGCCTGATGACAATAAAAATCTGCAATAAATTCTCCAATTGGATGCTGAGCTTTGAATCGTACACCTAATTGTTTCTTACTTAAGAAGCTCCATAAATGAGCTTCAGCAATAGTCATCTTTTCTCTTAATTCTTTTGCATTTCTAAAAATTAAAGGCCCTGCACCATAAAACATTTTGCGATTGTCTTCCATTTTTTAACATCTTTTCTATAGATTCAAAACAAAAAAAATCAAAAGCGAAAATAATATTATGTAAGACGAATGACAATACTAAAATCTTTCTATTGAATATTCTCTGCCCCTAACCCCTAAAGGGGGATTTGATTTTTCTATTTTGGTAGCGTTGGTCCCTTCAGGGAATTAAAGGGTGAGCGGAGGAAATAGAGATCTTCAACTTTCATTTCTCAGGCCGGGGAACTTCTGAATTACTGCTTTTTTAATCATTGAGCTCTCTGCCCCTAACCCCTAAAGGGGGATTTGATTTTTCTGTATTGGTGTTAGGGTTATTGGATGCTGTTTTCTGCCCTTAACCCCTAAAGGGTGATTTGATTTTTCTATTTTGGTAGTGTTGGTCCCTTTAGGGAATTTAAGAGTTAGCGGAGGAAATAGAGATCATCAAGACACTCCTCCTACCCTTCATGATAATCAATAACGGTATGCCCGCCTTCCCTTAACAACTTATCGCGTTTAAATAAATCAACATCGGCAGCTACCATTTCTTTAACGATGGCCAGCAGGTCATATTCCGGTTTCCAACCCAGCTGTTTCATGGCTTTGGTTGGATCGCCAATCAACAGTTCGACTTCAGCAGGGCGGTAATATTTCTTATCGATGCATACCACAACCTGTCCAACAGGCACCTGGTATTCTTTATTGGAACATGATTTTACAACAGCCAGTTCATCAACTCCGCTGCCTTTATAAGTTAATTCAATGCCTACTTCATGAAATGACATGGTGATAAAATCGCGGACGGAGGTTGTGATGCCGGTAGCCACCACATAATCTTCGGGCTTGTCTTGCTGTAACATAAGGTACATGGCCACCACATAATCTTTGGCATGACCCCAGTCGCGTTTGGCATCCAGGTTACCCAGGTAAACTTTTTCCTGCAGTCCCAAAGCGATGCGAGCCACAGCCCTGGTGATCTTTCGGGTTACAAATGTTTCACCCCTTAGCGGCGATTCATGGTTAAACAAAATGCCATTTACGGCATACATATTATAGGACTCCCGGTAATTAACCATGATCCAGTAGGCATATAACTTGGCAACAGCATACGGTGACCTGGGGTAAAAGGGAGTGGTTTCTCTTTGCGGGATTTCCTGTACCAAACCGTATAACTCCGAAGTGGAGGCCTGGTACACACGGCAACGGTCTGTCATGTTGAGCATCCTTACCGCTTCCAGGATTCGAAGGGCACCAATACCATCGGCATTGGCAGTGTATTCAGGAGCGCTGAAACTTACATGCACATGCGACATGGCGCCGAGGTTGTAAATCTCATCGGGTTGTACCTCGCTGATGATGCGGATGATATTAACAGAGTCGGTGAGGTCGCCGTAATGCAATTTAAAGCGGATATTCTGTTCGTGGGTATCACTGTATAAGTGATCAATACGCTGGGTGTTGAACAACGAACTTCTTCTTTTAATACCGTGCACCATGTATCCTTTACTGAGCAGGAGTTCGGCAAGGTAAGCACCATCCTGACCAGTAATACCTGTAATAAGCGCTGTTTTCATAGTTGTTTATTTGATTTTTTACAGTTGGAATTTGTGTTTTCAGCTGTTAAAACACTGTACTAAATGAGACCTGATTCCTATTCACTTGTTTAACAAAATCCTGTTATTAAATAATTTTACTGATTTACCAATATTAAGGTTGCATGTTGGCGCGTAAATGTAATTACTTACCTCTATAGATAAGGAACCTGCCTACACAATCTTTTAACAGCAGCATTCATTTTAATAATTACCGCACCTGAGAGGAGATGATTACTTTTACCGTTGCTAATTCAAAATATATGGCATAGCCTAAAGCCATAAATTTTAGGTTAAAGAAAGTAAATACCCGTTGAGCCCTCCTCATAGCAGGTTGATCACAATCATTTTAAAAAAAACGAACAACAAATTTTCCGCAACTGCGTAGAATAACACCGGTTAAATTTCATTCAATTATTATTTATATACAACAATGGAGCAAAAGATTATTACCAACAGCAATCTGATTGACCATAAAGACATCAGGAATACCCTTGCCTCCATTGGCAAGAACTGGTATTGGTTTCTGCTGTTTATTGTTTTGGGAACTGTGGGTTCTATTGCATACCTGTACAAAGCCACCAATTATTACGGCGCGAGTTGCGAGATTTTAGTAAAACCACCCAAAGATCCATTTAAGGACGCCCTTTCCGATGCCTTGCCAACGCCTGCTAAAAAGGAAGATATTGCCAATGAGATTAAGATTTTGAAGTCGACGAAGATGATAGAAGAGACCATCGACAAGCTGAACCTTGACATCTCTTATTATATACAGGGCCGATTAAAAACAGGTGAGGTTTATAAAAGAGTGCCTTTTTCTGTTGAAGGGAAGGTGTCGGACTACTCCTTATTTAATACGCCATTTAATATAAGCATCATCAATAAAGACAAGTATAAGATTGATGTGAATACCGAGGATCTAAAATTTTCCAAGATTGCCCGTTTTGGCGAGCCTGTTGTTCATCCTAAATTTTCCTTCATTTTAGAAAACGACTCCGACATCATAAAGCAGAATTCGCATATCAATGAAATTAATTATGCCTTCGTATTTAATGAGCGCTCAAAACTGATTAAGGATTACCAGCTGGCACTTACGGTAGAAAAGGATGAGGCCGCTACAGTAATAAAGGCAAGCATTGAAGATCAGGTACCCGAAAAAGCAGTGGATTTTTTAAACACGCTCACCAGCTTATACATTGAGAATAGTGTATCGGTAAATAAGAAAGTCAATGAAAACACCCTTGACTTTATTGAAGGGCAATTAAGGGAAGTGGAATCTCAATTAAATAATGTGGAGGGTAACCTGGAGCAGTTCCAGCGTGAAAAAACAACCATTAACATTGGCGAAGAAGGCAATATGTTGTTCCAGCGCAGTATGGACTTTGAATCGCAAAAAGCGCAAATGACCATTCAGCTTCGCTCCATCGATCAGATGTATGAATATCTGACTTCGAGTAATGGAGATAATCTGGCCATCTCCCCCGCCATCCTTGCCGAGAGTAACGATAATGCACTTTCCACGTCTTTTAATGAGTTGTTCGCCTTGCAGCAAAAACGGACGAACCTGCTTTTTAGCAATACCCAAAGCAGCCCATTGGTAAGGGAAGTGGATATACAGATCGTAAACCTGAAAGCCAACATGCAGGGTATTGTTTTAAACCTTCGCAAGTCGCTGGTCAATAAGATTAACAGCATGAGTGCCCAGGTTGGCGAGTTTCAGGCAGCCTTGCGACAGATGCCAAGTACGCAAAGAGGGTTGGTGAACATTAGCCGTAATGTGGAGATTTACAGTCAGATTTATAAATTCTTATTAGAAACCAGGGCGCAAACAATTATCGCCAAAGCAGGCATTGTGGCCGATAAAACAATTATTGAATCAGCCTACGGTACAGGTTTGATACGCCCTTTAAAAAGCCAAACCCTTTTTGCCGGTATTGGCGGCGGCATAGCCCTGGCCTTTCTGGTGATTTTTATGAAAGGTGTTTTCCTCAATTATATTAATACAAAAGATGACCTGAAAGCCATTACCAGCCTGCCAATTATTGGCGTTATTGGTAAGAGTAAGGAGGCCGCCGGCGATTATTTGATTGTAGATAAATTCCCACAATCGCCAATCAGTGAGGCCTTTCGAGTGGTGCGAACCAACCTTAGTTACTTTGTTCCAAAGGTTCACAGTAAGGTGATTTTAGTAACTTCTTCCATGGCCGGGGAAGGCAAAACATTTTGTGCGGTGAATACAGCCATCATACTGGCAAAAGCAAAGAAAAAGGTTGTGCTTGTTGACCTCGATCTTCATAAGCCAAAACAAGCCAATGCCTTTAACCTGCCCAACGACAATGGCGTTACTTCCTATATTGTTGGCACGGCAACTTTGAAGGAAATCATAAAAGATACTACTGTGGAAAACCTGCAGGTGGTGTTAACGGGTCCCCGCACCCCCAATGCTTCAGAACTATTATTGGATCCAATGATGGAGCAGTTGATCAATGAACTGAAGGGTTTTTACGATTACATCATCATTGATACACCGCCGGTAGGCTTGTTATCGGACGGTTTGGTATTGATGAAGCATGCCGATCTTACCATGTTTGTATTAAAAGCAGGTTATTCGAAAAAGGACTTTGTTGAAATTGCCCACCAGATCGTTGAGAAGAATGATGTGAAGCACCTTACCTTTATTTTGAATAGTGTGAATAATAAGAATATCCCGGCCGGTTATGGTGGAGGATATTACGCTTAGTAATGGCTGAACTGAAACAAAATGAGACTTCTTCTTTTGCCGACGATCATATTGATCGCAGCAATGCTTTGCCGAAAGCTGTAAAAAGCCTAAACAAGCACCTCACCCCATCGCAGAAGAAAAGGATGATGGTGCAGATGGTGCTGATTTTTGTTTCTGCTGTTTTTGATGTGTTTGGTTTGGCATCGATTTTACCCATTGTAAAACTGTCGGGAACACCGGAAGCCATTCATCAGATAAAAGTATTGGAGTGGTTATTTGTGAACCTGCATTTCGCCAGCGATAAAAATTTCCTCCTTTTCCTGATGTTAAGTGTACTCGGCTTTTTTATTGTGAAGAGCCTTTTTGGTATTCTGGTTAACTATTTACAGATGCGCTTTGCAACCGATTTGGCATACCGGCTTACCCGCAATCAGTTTAACAAGTACTTCGACCTCGACTTTCATACGTTTACTTCTTTGAAGAGCAGTGTGGTGACCCATCATATTATTAATAACCCGGTTTCTTATGTAATGTGGGTGGTGCTTCCTTTAATAATGATATTTACTGAATCTATCATTATACTACTCATTATTTCAGGTATTGCTTATTATGATTTCAAGCTTTTTCTGTTTATGACCCTGTTGATTGGTCCGGCCACTTACATCATTTTTGCCATGTTGAAAGGGCGCAGCACCCGCATTGGACGGGAAATGAACAAGCTTTACCCGATGGCATTGGGAACGCTTACGCAAACCATCAATGGTTATATTGATATTGTATTGGCCAATAAAGCCAACTTCTATCAACAACGGTTTTTAAAACAGCAAGGCCGCTACCAGCATTTAAGTATGATGGCTTACCTGCAAAACCTCATCCCCATCAGGGCCAATGAGCTAGTGGCTTTATCGGGGATGGTACTGATTTTTATCTATGCTATTTTCCTCACCGACAACCAGGCTTCGGCCATTGTAATGGTGAGTTTATTCGCTGCGGCTGCTTACCGGTTGATGCCTTCTACCAACCGCATTATCAGTTCCATGATTTACATACGTAAGAACATGGCAGCTATTGAAAATCTGGAATTATTCAGCGAGCGCATTTCTCCTTTGCACAAGGATCAGCCACAACAGGAAACCATCTCTTTTAATAACGCTATTGAATTAAGAGGGCTCTTTTATCGATTCCCGGGAAAAGAGAATTTTGTTCTGAACGATATCAAGATCAAAATCAACAAGGGAGAAAAAATAGGTATTGTAGGCAGCTCAGGGTCAGGCAAAACGACCTTGATGAATGTGTTGCTGCGTTTTTATACAGAAGAGAAAGGCGGCATTTATGTTGATGACCTTAAAATAGGACCGGAACATTTGCTCGACTGGCGCAATAAGATCGGCTATGTGAAACAGGACATCTTCCTGTTGGATGCAACGATTCGGGAAAACATCGCTTTTGGTGAAGCTGAACCTAATGAAGAATTATTATTGCAGGCCGTAAAACAGGCTTCTTTGGAAACCTTAATCAATTCTTTACCTGATGGCCTTAACACCCAGATTGGAGAGCGCGGTTCGCTGTTATCGGGGGGTCAACGTCAGCGTATCAGCATTGCCCGCTCCTTATACCGAAATGCCGAGATCCTGATTTTTGATGAAGCAACCAGTGCCTTAGACACGCAAACGGAGCAGGAAGTAACAGAATCGATTGACTCGCTATCAAAAGTGCACAAAACAATTTTTATCATTGCACACCGGGTAACGACATTGAAAAACTGTGACAGAATCTATGAACTGAAAGATGGTGCCGTTAGCGGTGTATATTCTTATGGTCAGTTAATTGAAAAAGTAATTTAAAAAAAGTTGACATCCTATGCGAAAATGCTACGGATGTTAAAAAGTTCGGAGAATTGAATGATCTTCATCACCAACTTCCAAACCCGGAATAACAATTAAGGAAAAGCTTAGAAAAAAAAATAATGCTGTTTAACTCTTTCGACTTTTTAATTTTCTTTCCGCTAGTCACGATTCTTTACTTCCTCTTGCCTTTTAAATTCCGCTGGTTCATGCTGCTTGCAGCCAGCTGTTTTTTCTACATGTACTTTGTTCCGGTATATATATTAATACTGTTTTTCACAATTGTTATTGATTACATTGCCGGTATTTATCTGGAGAATACGCTGGATAAACGACGAAAAAAACTTTACCTGGCTTTTAGTCTGATAGCCAACATAGGTGTACTGGCCGTCTTTAAGTATTACAATTTTTTTCTAGACAACATCAATATTGCCTCCCATTCTATTTTTGGGCATTATGTGCCTTTTCACTACCTCGCGATTTTGCTGCCAATTGGTCTGTCATTCCACACCTTTCAGGCAATGAGTTACACCTTTGAAGTGTATTACGGACGGCAAAAAGCAGAACGGCATTTTGGTATTTATGCTTTATATGTAATGTTTTATCCGCAGTTGGTTGCAGGGCCTATTGAACGACCTCAGAATGTGCTGCCGCAACTCCACATCAAACACACTTTCGAATATAACAGGGTACGCGATGGTTTGCTGATGATGTTGTGGGGTTTGTTTAAAAAGGTAGTGATTGCCGATAACCTTTCCGTTTATGTAAATGCTGCTTACAATCACACGGGTGAAGCAAGTGGAATGACCTTATTAATTGCCTCTTATTTCTTCGCATTTCAGATCTATTGTGATTTCTCAGGCTATTCCGACATTGCTGTGGGAGCAGCAAAAGTGATGGGTATTAACCTGATGGAAAATTTCAGGACACCCTATTTATCACAAAGTATCAGAGAGTTTTGGAGCCGTTGGCACATTTCCCTTTCCTCCTGGTTCCGCGATTATTTATACATACCGCTTGGTGGCAACCGTGTTACCCGCTTTATGTGGATGTTTAACCTGTTCCTAGTTTTTATGATCAGCGGAATATGGCATGGCGCCAACTGGACCTATGTAATTTGGGGATCGCTGCATGGATTGTACCTTATTGTAGGAATCCTGAAAGACGATTTTGTTGCGGCGAGAAAATGGAACCCAATTGCAGGGTTATCATGGTTCTTTAAGTCACTGAATGTGCTAATTACATTCCACCTCGCACTCTTTGCCTGGATATTTTTTAGGGCCAACAACGTAGCCGATGCATTTAACATTGTACATAAGATATTCACTATTGACTGGACCGTTCCGGCATTTTCAAAAAGCCTTGTGTTTCTTGTTTCCAATCCCAATTATGTTGGTCGTCTTATTTTTCACCTGCTGTTGCTGCTTGTATTTGTTGTCAGTGATCCGCTGCTTGATAAAATCGTGAAGAATAAACTGATTATTCCTTCAACAACTTTGAAGATGTTTGTTTACGCAACTATTCTTGCTTCCATTATATTATTCGGGTATTTCGGCGAGGTACAGTTTATCTATTTCCAGTTCTGACCGATGATAGTATTCTTACGCAAATTTCTGATTTTTACCGGTGCTGCCTTTCTTATCTATATCACCATTTTTGGTGTTTTGTTTTTTGTACGCAGCTATAATATACCCATGATTTTTCGTACATCACAGGGTAATATTTTTCGTGGAGGATATACCTATGTCACTTTCCGACAATTTGATCGCAATGCAAAATATGACATCATCCTGCTGGGCTCATCACATGCATACCGCGGCTACGATCCTACCATTTTCCGGGAGCATGGATACAATATGTTTAACCTGGGCACGAACAGTCAAACCAACCTGGTATCTTATTTTATTGCGAAAAATTATATTAAAAAAGAAAATTGTAAAACGGTTATTATTGACGTTTACGACCGTGTTTTTTTGACAACAACATTGGAATCCATTTCAGATATCGTTCAAAACATCAACTCCAATAAAGCGGCTGTCGAAATATGTTTTGCCTTAAAAGACATTCGCACCGTGAATATGCTTTCATTGCGACTGTTCAACAATTTTAACGGTGTATTTGATGACGATACTGCCGGTGTAGTGAATGGTTTTATTCCGTACATAACACAATTAAAAATCACCGACAGGTTAAAAGAGCCGGAGTTTGAGACCCTTGATCAAGCCATAGATTACTTTGATAAGCTGGTTGATTGCCTGCAAAAAGAAGGCATTAAAGTCATTGTTGCCGAACACCCTGTTCCATTTGTATATGCCATTTCCAAAGAACAGCATGCCTTGCTGGTGGAAAAGATAAAACCTATCCTTAACCGTTATAATGTTCCTTTTTATGACCACCTTTACGATTCCACAATGACGGATCTGCAATATTATGCCAATGCCAATCATTTAAGCATCAGTGGCATAAAAAAATACAACGATATTTTATTGGAAGAGTTAAAACGTGATGGCCATCTGCCAAGGTAAATTTCTGAAACCTGATTGCAAGATCTATCGTAAACGAAAGTCCTAAATTAGCACTCATGAATAACAGGATATTAATAGTAGTTGGTACACGCCCAAACTTCATCAAGGTTACGCAGTTCAAACGTGCCAATATGGAGATGGGTCAGCCATTTGATATTAAAATTGTTCATACCGGGCAGCACTATGATGATAAGATGGCTGCTGTTTTTTTCGAGCAATTTGAATTAACCCCTGACTTCTTCTTAAACATCCCTGTAACAAGTGCCAATACGCAAATGGCGGAGATTATGATACGTATGGAAAAGGTCATCACCGATTACAAACCGTCACTGGTGATGGTTGTAGGTGATGTGAATTCCACTTTTGCTGCAGCATTTACTGCTTATAAACTCGATTGTAAAGTAGCACACATTGAAAGCGGCTTGCGTAGTTTTGATCGTTCCATGCCGGAAGAAATAAACCGGTTGCTGACGGATGAAATTACCGATTACTTTTTTATTACAGAACAAAGTGGAATAGATAACCTGGTGCGAGAAGGAAAGAAAGCAGAACAACTTTTTTTTGTTGGAAACACCATGATTGATACCCTGGTTGCCTTCGATGAAAAGATTCAGCAAAACAATGTGTTGAATGATCTTGGATTACGAAAAAAAGAATTTGTTCTCATGACGATGCATCGTCCTGCTACTGTTGATCATGCTGACGGGCTTAATAAATTGCTCGACATCATGGAATACATTACGCAATCGTTCGATCTCGTTTTCCCTATTCATCCACGTACGCTGAGCCGCCTTGCTTCTTTCGGATTAATGGCCAGGGTTCAAAACAATGCACGATTGCATTTAACGGATCCCTTGGATTATTTCGCATTTCAGAAGCTTACCTCCGATTGCCGTTTTGTAATTACCGATAGCGGAGGTATCCAGGAAGAAACTACTTTCCGTACCATCCCATGCCTTACGTTACGTCCCAATACGGAACGTCCATCAACAGTACTGATCGGAACAAATGAATTGGTACCATTTGATATTAAACTGGTGCAACAAAAAATTAATGAAATAATTACAGGCACTTATAAAAAAGGTGCTATTCCTCCACATTGGGATGGCAAATCAACAGTACGGATTTTAAATGTTTGCGCTAAATTATTGTTACAGCAGGATAAAGTGTTAGCGGGTTAATGAAGGTATACAGCTATCTTAATAAAAGTGATCTGGAAATTAACCAGCTTTTTTCTAAGGACAGTCCGTTGCAATTTCAACAGGGCTTTTCCCTTTTTTACCAGCGTTATCATGGTAATGAAGTGAAAATTCTTTACTCCGAAAAATTCAATGCATACATCCCTATTCGTTATTTTAAATTAAAGGTCTTTCATTTTGGCCAGCTGCTGCATGCACCAATCAGGGAAAATGTTGAGCTAAGTGCAGCGGAACAACAATTGTTTTTTGAAGAGTTGGTTGGTTTTCTTAAAAAAGAACAAACTGTTGAACGACTGATTCAGCCTCATCCTTTCGGAATATCAAAAGCTGTTCCGCAGGGTGCTCAGTCCTGTCCGTTCGGCACGTACATCAACCACCTTGATCAATTAAGTGAGGAGGAAATATTATTCAGCTTCGATCCTAAATATCGTAAATCAGCAAACAATGCTGAGAAAAACAGTGCTGTAACAAAATTTGGCTGGGAGTATTTCGATGATTTTTACAATTTATATCAGCAAACTACCTCACGGGCCGGTATACATTGCGACCCTGTCTCATACTTCTCCACCTTGCGTGAATGTCTTGGGGACGATCAGATGGAAATTGGTGTAGTATATGATCAGGGGCAACCCATTGGCTCGCTGCTATTATTATATACCCGTTATGGTGCCTTATGCACCCATGCCGGTTCGGGCGGAGAGAGTAAATTGTACGGAGCCATGAAACTGCTGCATTACGATGCCATGAAGCGCCTGAAGCAAAAAGGTGTTCGTCTTTATGACCTTGTAGGTGTTCGCATCAACAGTAATAATGAAGCATTGGAAGGGATTTTCCGTTTTAAAAAAGGATTTGGCGGCGAATTGAAAGAAGGTTATTTATGGAAGATAGACATTGCGCCAGTCAGAACAAAAGTATTTGACTTGATGATGCGGCTAAAGAATAAAAATGCAGCAAGCATCCGCGATATTATTGATGAAGAAAGCAATTAGCCGTTCCCGCATTTTTTATACTTCGCATCCCTCATACTATAATATATATATCAAATAAAACATGCTTTACAATCTTTTTTTTCGCATAACCAATCACACCCTTATTAACAGGGCATTGATTGCTGTAGGTCTTGATGGCTGGGTGATTTCAAAGATTGGCTTGTACAAACGTGTTAAACTTGATGAAAGACAAAGTCCTCAGGAGATGGCAGGTTTCTCGCATCGGCCTGATGTACAGGAAGCCATTGACAAAGCACATAATGATTTGGTTGCTACGGCAGCAAAATATATTAAGCCCGGTAGTTCGGTGCTGGATATTGGTTGCGGAGCAGGGGCTTACCTCCGTCATTTTGAAAAAAATTATAAAGCAACAGGCATCGACCTGAATAAAGAAATGATACATGCCGGCCCCAGGTATGTTCCGGGGGCTGTATTTATATTTGACAACTTTCTTACACGTAATTTTGATGAAAAATTTCATTATATATACTCAATCAGTGTATTGGAATTTATCCCCCCCAGCAAACTGAATGCATTTTTTGAAAAAGTTGCATCCCTATTGCATGATGATGGTATTTTTTTCCTTCATTATCCCCATGCCCTAAGCTTTGAAGCGCTTTCCTATCCTGATTTATATTACATTGAATATTCACCGGAACTAATAGCTGATACAGCAGCCCGTCACCTTACTGTTATTGAACACAGGCATGCTTTTGACAAGCGTATAATAGGAAAATACGATACGCAGCCCTATTCTCCGGGACATCGCACCTTTAAGAACGGGTACCTGCTCATTGCTCAAAAAAAGCTATCTTTGCCCTCTTAAAAACGTCCTATTTCCAGTTTGTTTTCATGAAAAAATGTTTGCTTTTTACTTTTGACTATGAGCTTTTTTTGGGCGCGAGAAGTGGGTTGGTTCATGACTGCATGATTGAGCCTACCGATAAACTGATGGACGTTTTTGACGAATATAGGGCGAAGGCGATTTTTTTTGTTGACACAACCTACCTGTGCCGTTTGAAAGAAAAGTCGATCACTTATAGTAATTGCGCGGCAGATTATAATTCTATTGTTGAACAGATTCAACGTTTAATCAAAAAAGGCCATTATGTTTATCCGCACATTCACTCGCACTGGATCGATGCTGAATATTCACCGGAGACCAATCAATGGTCACTGAATGATGTGACCCATTACCGATTTCATAACGTCAATGATACGGAGAAGGAAAAAATATTTTGTGAGGCGATGGAAGTCCTTCACAGTATCATCCATCCTGCTAATCCCAATTATAAGATCGATGGTTTTCGAGCTGGTGGCTGGTCAATACAGCCATTCTCTGATTTCAAACCGTTTTTTGAACGCTTTAACATTGTATATGATTTCAGCGTGTTGCCACGTACCTACCAGCTCTCCGACGTGCAGTATTTTGATTTCAGTAATTCTCCCACTAACCCTGTTTATCATTTCGAAGATGATGTAGCAGTTGAACAACAGGGTGGCAAGTTTATTGAACTGACCAGTTCTATTATCAGGATACCCACCCATACACAATTGTTAAATCGTTTGTATCTGCAATATTTATACAGGTTAAAAAACGACCATACCTATGGCAGGGGACAAGGACAACATTCTACTGATATACCAGGCATGAAACCGGTTTCTGAAATTGGCACGTCGATCCGTAATGCCATGTTTCAGCCCATTTCAATGGAAACTTTTAACAGGGTTAAAATGCCTTCCTACCTTCGTTACCTGAAGCAAAACCCCTACATGCAGTTTGTTTCTCATCCAAAGATGTTGAGTGAGCATAACATCAAATCATTGTCACGATTTCTGGGGATGGTTACTAAAAAACACGAACTTGAATTTGACTTTCAATCTTTCATAAATAACGCACAAGACTTTCAATAACAAAATTTCACTTCCTAGATTTACCTTTTAACATAACGCATGCTGACTGTCGAAATTTCTGTTGTAATCCCCTGTTTCAATGTTGAAGGGTTTATTGAAGAATGCCTGCAGTCGGTATTAAGTCAAACCCTTTTACCTGTTGAGATTATTTGTGTTGATGATGGATCCACTGATGATACCAAAGCTATTATCGCTTCTTTCATTCAAAAACATCCCGCACTGATTACACTTTTAAGCAATAAGTTTCAAAAGGGCGCTCCCGGAAGTCGAAATACGGGGCTTGCACTTTGCAAAGGCAATTACGTTCAATTCCTCGATGCTGATGATATTTTATACCCTGATAAGTTTGCTCATCAGTCGAAGATGATATTGGAAAGTGAGTGTAAAACAGACATCCTTGTTGGCAGTTTCTCCAAAAAGTTTCTGGATGGTTCTGAAAAAATTTACCGCAATGAAGCCATTGACCCATGGGTTGCTTTAATTGACAATAAAATGGGTGTTACCTCAGCCAACATTTTCAAAAAAAGCAAGGTTGATGAAATTGGCGGATGGGAAATTGATTTAAAGAGCAGCCAGGAATATGATCTCATGTTCAGGATGATGAAAAAGAATGCTGTTGTGCAATTTGACCAGGTACTTTTAAATTTTAACCGGGAGCGCGAAACGGGTTCCATCACCAAAACCAACCCCAAGGAAAAATGGAAGCGTTACATTGATTTACGCATCTTGATTTATAAATATTTACAGTCAACCAATCAACTGACGAATAGTAGAAAACAAACTTTTCGCAATAATTTATTTAATGCTGCCCGCTCACTCTACAAATACGACCCGGATGCTTCGTTGTTTTACCATAATCAATATCTTAAGGGAAAGCGCCTGCCGCAATATGATCAGCCAATAAATGCTATTTACGTCTTCGTATATAATTTATTTGGTTTTAAGGCAGCACAAGAGCTTGCGCTATTATTCAAAGGGCGGAAAAGGGAGACGTGAAGGGCAAAACCTCGAAAACAACTAGCCAAGCAGGTTTCATCCAGTTTTGACGTTGAATTGTTTTAATAATGCTGCAACCAAAACCACTCTTTAAGAGTAAAAATACAGATGATTTATCTAACTTATGGCGAACCTCCTTCAGGCGTTTATTCAAGCCAGGTTTGTGATGTGGTTAATTATTTGAAAAAAGAACAGCATGCTGATATCAGGTTGCTGGCTGTAATTTCATTGCATGATTTCAAAAAAGCAAAGGCACAAATAAAAAAACAATGTCCTGATGCACTGGTTATACCGGCATTACCCAAAGCTGTTTACTGGCGCTTTAACAGTTTCCTGCTTTGGTTTATTTGTCTTGTTTTAAGACCACGGATTATCATCGCCAGAAATGTTATTGCAGCAAATATGGCACTGGCAGTGAAAAAATATAAAGGTGTTCAAACAGTTTGCTTTGATGGACGTGGAGCGATAGCCGCCGAATGGCATGAGTATGATGTACAGGTAGCCGATTCATGGAAGCAAGAAATAGAAAGCCTGGAAAAAAACGCTGTTCTTAACAGCAACTCCCGCATTGCTGTTTCCCAGCAACTGGTTGAATATTGGAAACAACAATATGGTTACAGTGATAACAAACATGTTGTGATACCATGCACCTTGAGCAGCAGCTTTGTGATTACAGCTCCGAATGAAAATGTTATACAAATGAAACGCGAAGAGCTAGGTTGGCTAAAGGATGATGTTTTATTCGCTTATTCAGGTTCAACAGCGGGCTGGCAGTCATTTAGTTTGCTTTCCACTTTTCTTTATCCGTTGTTAAAAGAAAATAAAAACTACAAAGTGTTGTTTCTTGCCAAAGAAGAAGAAAGTATTTCGCAATTGAAAAAGGATTTTCCTGACCAAGTGCAACAAAGATGGTTGTCGCATGAGGTGGTAAAAGATTTTTTAAATGCCTGCGATTATGGGATTTTGATCAGGGAAGACACCGTGACAAACCGTGTTGCCTCACCAACCAAATTTGCTGAATATTTAGCTGCCGGATTGCCGGTAATCATGTCGGAAAACCTGGGTGATTATGCTCGTTTTACAACTGATCATAAATGTGGTATACTGCTCGCCGATGCTATTAAATTATCTTTGTTCAGCAAACCGTCAAAGGATGAAAAACTCCGCTTAATGAAACTGGTAGAGCAAAATTTTACAAAAAAGGCCAACAATCAACAATATAAAAATTTATTGCAACAAGTACGCTGATTTTAATTTTAACAATTAATAAAAAATAATACAATGAGCAAAATAATGGTAACAGGTGGTGCCGGATTTATTGGTTCGGCAGTCATTAAGAAGATGCAAAATGAAGGGCATGAAATTTTTGTGATCGACAACCTTTCCTTTGGAAAAAGGTCATTTATCAATGTGGCTGATGATCATTTTTTCGAAACAGATATTCTTGATAAAAAAGCAGTGCATGAAATTATCGGGCGTATTCGTCCTGATATTGTCATTCACCTGGCCGCTGTTCATTTTATCCCTTATTGCAACCAGCATCCTTACGAGTCGTCGAATATTAATATTACAGGCACGATGAATGTGTTGGATGCCATTACCGTGCATCCGGTAAAACAATTATTCTTCGCCTCCACCGCAGCCGTTTATCCCATTGCTGATGTAGCCGTTGATGAAACATATCCACTTGGCCCAATGGATATCTATGGTTTGAGTAAACTGGTTGGTGAACATCTGTGCAATGAGTTTCACATGCAAACAAAAACACCGGTTGTCATTTGCCGTTTCTTCAATGCATTTGGCCCCAATGAAACCAACCCGCATTTAATCCCTGAAATACAACAACAGGTAAACAGCGGTTTGCGCACCCTGCAACTTGGCAACCTCACTCCAAAAAGAGATTTTATACATACCAGCGATATGGCCAATGCTGTGCATGTGCTGCTGAGCAAAATACAAGAAGGAATTCATATATATAATTTAGGCCGCGGCATTGAATATGCTGTTACCGAAATTGTAGATGCCTTTGCACGACAATTATGTGAACCCATAAAAATTGAGGTAGATCCGTCACGGGTGCGAAAAGTAGAGCGTATGCATTTATTAGCTGATGTTACTAAACTAAAAAAATTGGGGTGGCAACCTTTGGTTGACATTGACGGTGGTATCAAAACACTAGTGGAATTATGGCAAACAGAAAACAAGTAGTTTTTTGTACCGACGGTATTTTCCCTCATGCTGTTGGCGGCATGCAAAGACATTCCTCCCTGCTGATTGAAGAACTTGCCCGTTCAGGAAAATTTGCAATTATTGCAATACATCCCCATGCAAAAAAAGTATTTGATCCTTCCTTAGGCATAGAAGAAATTCCGCTGAACTATGCCCCCAATGATAAAAGTTACCTTTTAAATTGTTACCGCTACTCCGCAAAAGTATTGGAGCAATTGAAAAAATATCCTGATGCCATTATCTATTCGCAGGGCATGGCAGTTTGGAAAGGCATTTCATCAGTTAAGAACAGGCTTATCGTTAACCTCCATGGATTGGAGCCTTACCAAACCATTGAACCATTAAAGTATTTCAAAGCATGGCGGTTCCGGATTATTTTTAATTACCTGTTGCGCACATCCAACACTGTTATTTCATTGGGCGGCAGGTTAACTGAAATCTTGAAAAAAATAACAGGTGACGCAGGAAAAATTGCAGTGATTCCAAATGCAGTAATTGTGGGTGAAATGCCGGAAAGAAATTTCAATAAAGAGGTTTTGCAGTTATTATTTGTAGGCCGCTTCAGTTACAATAAAGGCATCCATATATTAATGAAGGCCATTGAAGATCTTAACAAAGAAGGTTATAAAAACAAACTGATATTTAATCTTGTTGGAAAAGGCCCACAATATGAACATTATGTAAAGAACTTCAGCTTTCCCAATGTTAACTTCCTGGGATTTGCCAGTGATGAAGACTTGCAGAAATTATATACGGAGAATGACATTTTTGTTTTTCCGACATTGTATGAAGGAATGCCGACAGTAGTGTTGGAAGCCATGGCCAAAGGGATGCCCATCATCGTTAGCGATACGGGAGCAACAGCTGAACAGGTTGATCATACCAATGGTTTTCTCATCGAAAAAAACAATGTCCGCTCTTTGAAGTGGGCCATCTACACTTTTTACCAGATGAATGCTGTACAAAGACAGGCATTATCAACGGCTTCCTATAATCGTGTAAAAGAAAAGTTCACCTGGCCAATGGTAGCCAAGCAACATGAAGAATTATTTAATACTTTCATCACCCGTCAATGAAAGTCTTTTTAAAACAAAACGCACAATTTCTTTTGCTGGTTTTTTCATGGATTGTTGCAGGACATATTTTAAAAGAATTGGCCGATGGGTTGGTGATTTTAACATTCCTGCTCTTAAAAAACAAAAACCGATATGCTGAATTGGTGATTGCATTTTGTTTCTTGCTTTTTCTTGGCGACAATAGGCATCATGAATATGATTTTGCCCGCGATACAAAAGACATTGTACTAATCCTGCTTTCCATTTTTGTGCTCTTCGATAAAAAACATTTTCCGCAACAAAGCCGGCTCTTCTATCCATTTATCGCATTCCTTGTTTTATCGCTGGTGATGTGCTACCGTCATCCAACACCATTTCTGTCATTCCAAAAAACGATTTCCTATATTTTATTGTTTACTGTTATTCCCAATTATTTTATCAAGCTGTTGAATGAAAATGGAGCACGATTCTTTCACACCTTCTTTATGTTTTTCGGTTTGGTTTTATTCATTGGACTTACAATGATCATTTGGAACAACCATGATGTTTTTCTTGCCGGACGTTTCAATGGATTGCTCGGAAACCCCAATGGTATTGGCTCTTATTGCACTGTTTTTTCCATTTTACTGGCTGCCGCATTATTTCATTATCCGAACTTCTTAAGCAGGTCAGAGTTGTATTTTGTCATTGCGGTAGTAGCCCTTTCTGTAATTTTCTCCAGCTCACGCAATGCCATTTTCTCCATTATGATATTTTTGTTTTTCAGAAGATTCTACAAAATATCTTCCCTGATTGGTTTTGTAATTGTAATTGTTTCAGCTTTGTTGTTTCAGATTGTAAGTCAATATTTACCGACAATAATCTCTTCATTAGGGTTGGGTTCATACTTCCGCGTAGAGCACCTGGATGATGGATCAGGAAGATTGCTTGCATGGAAATTTGGCTGGGATGAGATTCAAAGCAACTTTCTCTTCGGACGCGGATTTGCTTATGAAGAATATTACTTTTTCATTAATAAAGAAATGCTAAGTGATTTGGGTCACCAGGGCGGAATCCATAATACCTATTTGTCAACCTGGCTGAATACCGGTCTTGTGGGCCTGCTCTTCTTTATTTTTGGTTTGACACGCAGCTTCTTCAAAGCAGCGTCCAACTCTTATCTTGCATTACCTGCCTTATTCGCCATTTTGTTTTCCATTATGTTCGAGAGCTGGTTTGTAGGATCACTGAATCCATTTACCATTCTCGCATTATTTGCTATAACTACGCTTCAACATAAAAAAATTGATAGAGCAGAAAAGGAAAAAAGTCCTATTCCTTTACTTTGAGTTGGCAGGATATTTCCTGGCATGTGTTAACCGACTGATAGAAACCTATGCAGTGGATGTACACATCGTGCGCTATCCTGTGAATGCCGTTGCGCCTTTTGATTTTAAAGATGATGAGCGTATCAAATTTTATGAGTACAGTGATTTTGATCGTACATCACTTCTTGAATTTGCAAAGGCACTGAATCCCGATATGATTTATATATGCGGCTGGAGCAATAAAGATTATGTTGCCGTGGGAAAACTATTTCGTAAAAAAATTCCGGTGCTGCTTACTTTCGACAATCCATGGCTGGGAACCTTGAAACAGCGAATAGCAGCACTGTTCGGCCCGTTTTTTCTTCATAACATCTATACACATTGCTGGGTGCCGGGTGAGCCAAATGCGATTTATGCGAGAAAACTGGGTTTTACAGGAAATAAATTGTTGCAGGGAATGTATTCAGCCGATTACGATTTGTTTCATCAATATTATGAGCAGTACAGGCCGCAAAAAGAAAAGCAATTTCCAAAACGATTCCTGTTTGTTGGAAGGTACACAGAACTAAAAGGGGTGCGCGAACTCTGGGAGGCTTTTATCCGCTTGCAAGAAGAAACACCCAATGAGTGGGAATTGTGGTGCATCGGAAAAGGAGAACTGATTGATGAATTCCCAGTGCATGATAAAATCAGAAATTTAGGGTTTGTACAACCAAAAGAACTCGATAAGTTTATAGAACAAACCGGTGTCTTTATTTTACCGGCATACTATGAACATTGGGGAGTGGTGGTTCATGAATTTGCTGCTGCCGGTTTTCCATTACTTTGTACTACAACAACAAGTGCTGCAACCACATTTCTAAAAGACGGGTATAACGGCTATATGTTAAAACCAAAAAGTGTTGATTCTATTAAGAAAGCATTTCAGAAAATAATTGCATTAACAGATGATCAGTTAAATGAAATGTCGGCCAACAGTGCAGTAATTTCAAGTCAGCTCACACCAACAACCTGGTCGGATACGCTGATGAGTGTTTTAAATTGAGTTGGGTGTCTGGTGTTCGGAGAAATTAGTTGGGTGTCGGGAGTTCGGAGTTCGGAGAAATTAGTTCGGAGTTCGGAGTTCGGAGAAAATTCAGAATGGGATTTTACAAGCATTTAGATAATTAATTTAAAAAAAAAGAGTTGCTAGCTTGGTATTGTTAAGAGAATGATTAATAATTCTCCGAACTCCGAGCTAATAGCTCCTAACAATAAAAACAAAATGTGCGGGATAAGCGGAATATATGGTATTAATGATGTTGCTGTTGCGAAAGCGATGGTAACAAAAATGAATGATAAGATTGCACATCGTGGTCCTGATGATTATGGCTATTTTGTGGAGGAGCATATTGCATTGGGTCACCGTCGTTTGGCTATTCTTGATTTAAGTCCGGCCGGACATCAACCCATGTTCAGCAGCGATAATAATTTATCAATTGTTTTTAACGGGGAGATTTACAACTTCAGAGAGATCAGGCAGCTGTTGCCAGAATTTACTTTTAAAACTCAATCAGATACAGAGGTAATTCTTGCTGCTTACAAAAAATGGGGCGCTGAATGTTTGCATCATTTTAATGGAATGTTTGCATTCGCCATCTGGGACAAATCAAAAAAAGAATTGTTTATTGCACGTGACCGATTGGGAATAAAACCACTTTATTATTTTCAGAAAGACGGGCAATTGATTTTTGCATCAGAAGTACGGGCCTTGCTGGAGTCCGGAATTGTTCCACGTAAAATAAATAAAGAATCACTGGCTGATTATTTCACTTATCAAACAGTACATGCGCCTTTAACCATGATTGAAGGTGTAAGTATGCTGATGCCGGGGCATCACCTTACTGTTAATGCAAATGAATCGAAGATCAAAAAATACTGGAGTCCGAAAGACAATTACACAAAAGCCGCAACTGAAAAAAGTTATGATGCGGTTTGCAAAGATATCAATGAACTGCTAACAGCATCAATTGAACGTCGCCTCATCAGCGATGTTCCCTTTGGAGCATTTTTGAGCGGAGGTATTGATTCAAGCGCCGTAGTTGGTTTAATGAGTAAGGTTCAACAGCAACCCGTAAAAACATTTACGATTGCTTTTGACGAAGAAGCTTTCAGTGAAGCAAAATATGCACGCCAAATAGCCAAGCTTTTCAAAACCGATCATCATGAATTCTTTTTAAAACCTGCAGATTTTCTGAATGACTTGCCTGCTGCTATGTCGGCATTGGATCACCCAAGCGGCGACGGCCCCAATTCTTATATCGTCTCCCGCATCACTCGTCAAAATGGAATAACAATGGCATTGTCAGGATTGGGCGGTGATGAATTGTTTGCCGGCTATCCAATTTTTAACAGAACTTTACAACTACAAGAACAAAAATGGCTGTGGAATTTACCACTGCCCTTGCGAAAGCTGGCAGGTCAATTATATAAAACAGTAAAGCCCGGAATTGCAGCAAATAAATTATTGCAATTACTTTCATTGAATGAAATTAAATTACAGGACACTTTTCCAATCGGGCGACAGGTAATTGATCCTGCTACATTGCATACACTATTAAATTTAAAAACGCTTCCTGCTGATAAAGTAAACAACATCTTAAAAAATGAAATTGGAAATGCTTCTTCTGTAATTCCTTTGTTAAGCCAGGTAAGCATTGCAGAAATAACAACGTATATGCAAAATGTTTTGCTGCGCGATACCGATCAGATGAGTATGGCAGTAGCACTGGAAGTACGTGTACCGTTCCTTGATTATAAGTTGGTGGAATATGTTCTTGGTGTCCCCGACAAGTATAAGAAACCCCTGTTTCCAAAAAAATTACTCGTTGACAGCCTGCACGGATTATTACCTGATGAAATTGTACATCGCAAAAAGATGGGCTTTGTATTTCCATGGAGTGTTTGGCTGAAAAATGAATTACGTGATATGTGTGAACAAAGGATACAATCACTTGCACAACGTCCGTTTATGAATGGACCATTTTTACTATCGCAGTGGAATCGTTTTCTTGCCGGCGATAAAAATATAAGATGGCTTGACATGTGGATTTGTGTAGTGCTGGAAGACTGGATGGAAAAAAATGCAATTGCGGATTAATAGCCGATCGACTAAATGAATCCTGCGAGAAAAAAGAAAATGGTGGTACTGATTGACTGGTATCTTCCGGGATATAAAGCCGGAGGGCCCATACAATCCGTTGCCAGCATGGTATCACGACTAAATGATGAGTTTGATTTTGCCATTATCACTGCCGATACCGACCTTCATGAAACGACACCTTATGCAGGAATCAGAAGCAATGAATGGAATACATTGGCTGATGGCAGTCGTGTTTATTATTTTTCGAAATCAGAAAAGCATTTCAGTAAATTAAAACAGCTCATGTTGGATGAGCAAGCTGATGTTATTTACCTCAATAGTTTGTTTTCTTTATTCTTTACCATTTACCCTTTGATTATCAGAAAAAACTTTATGCCTTCACGTAAAACAGTGTTGGCTCCGAGAGGAATGCTGGGCAAAGGGGCACTGGATATTAAACCATTCAAAAAGAAAATGTTTCTGCTTGCTGCACGTATTGCCGGTATATATAAAAATATTACCTGGCATGCTTCTACTAATCTCGAAGCGGAAGAAGTGAAAAAACATTTCGGAAAAAAACAAAAAATACGTATCGCTACAAATCTTTCATCACCAAAAGCTCCGCCTGTTTTAAACAGGCCGAAGGAAATTGGTTCAGCACGCTTCTTCTTTCTGTCAAGAATATCTTCTAAAAAAAACCTACTTGCCACTATCAGCGCTTTTTCTAAAATCCCGGTTGGTTGTAATGCAGCACTTGATATTTATGGACCTATAGATGATGTTGCTTATTGGGAACAATGTAAGGGAACAATGTTGCAACTTCCAGCGCATCTTTCAATAAACTATAACGGTGCTATTGCAAACAAAGAAGCAGAGGCAATGATGTCAACATATCATTTCAGCTTATTGCAAACGCAACATGAAAATTTTGGGCATTCTATTGTTGAAAGCATGGCTGCAGGCTGCCCTGTTATTATCAGCGATCAAACACCCTGG
>JANOXC010000113.1:0-2083 GCA_031418215.1 Bacteroidota bacterium | reverse complement strand
TGTTCCTTTAACAAATTTTTGCAGTGATAATATTTGCGGACCTAAATCCAGGTAATGCAAAAAAGCATCTTTCTCATAGCCAATATCTACAAAAGCAGCGTTGAGTGAAGGCATGAGTTTCTTCACACGGCCAAGGTAAATATCCCCCACCGAAAAATTGTGCTCTTTCTTTTCTTTGTTCAACTCCACCAGCCGCTTGTCTTCGAGCAAGGCAATGGTTACTTCCGTAGCAGTGGAGTCAATGATCAGTTCGCTGTTCAATGACAACTTATGTTTTAAAAATTAATAATAAAAGAACGGCATTTATACGCCGTTTTACAGGATAGTGAGTACAGACGTGCATTCATCATTTTTTGAATGATTAAAAAATGCACAGGAAACTAAACAGCTACCTGATTCAAAGAACATGGCATCCTGCAATGAATTATTTAGAAGAGTCTTGTTACATATATATACAACAAGCCTTGTTCAAAGCAGGAAGAAATGATTACTTCTTCTTCTTATGACGATTTTTTCTTAAACGCTTTCTACGTTTGTGTGTGGCCATTTTATGGCGCTTACGTTTTTTTCCGCTTGGCATAACTTTATTTTTTTTATTGTGACCCGGTACTTATTACATAAACTTGTAAATCATCCCTGGTTATTAGTTTGATTGCATTTCATTGATCAGCGTCTGTGCCTGTTGTACCAACTGGTAGTCTTCTGATTTTTCTTTCAGTTTATTCAGCCATAACAATGCGCTGTCTTGTTTTCCTGCTTCGAAATAAGTCCTTCCGAGAAAATAATATACATCCGTTCTCTTTGGATTTATCACCATCACTTTCTTAAACCGCTCAATCGCCTTGTCAAATTGTCCTGACTTTACAGAGAGAAATCCCAGGTTGAGCTGAGCCATCTCATGGTCAGGATTTTCTTTCACCACTTCGCGCAATAGCATAATCCCTTTCATTGGTTCTCCAGTTCCTTCCGCATAACAAACGCCGAGATCGGTTTTTGCATTGAGGTTGTTGGGATTAATTTCCAACACACTGGAATAACTGCTGATGGCTTTCTGCGCCAATTGATTTCGCAACAAACTATCATCCGTTAATTTGAATGCATCAAAATAACGGTAGGCTGCCTTCAGATAATTATCTTCCGTCGGAATGCGTTTTGCTTTCAACTCGAAATAATAAGCTGAAGCTGCCGGTACTTTTGCTTCATCCCAGGCACTTCCCAGTGAATCATAAAGGGAGAGCTTGGAACTGTCGGAATTCAACTGTGATTCCAGAGCAGCAATATATCTGCGTTGTTCATCTTTAAGTGATTCCTTCGCAGACGCGATCAGCTTTTCTTCTGATATTTCCTTTACCGCTTCTTTCTCAACACTTGTTGTTTTCGGTTTGCTGTTGATCTGCGAAGGAGCGAAGAACAGGCCGGTAGCAATAAGAATAGAGAGGGCGATAAATAAATAACGAAGCTGATTGGAATTCATCTCCGGTTATTCAGCCTTTACCGACGACTTTTTACTATGTGCTGTCTTCACACGCTCCACAAACGTCTTTGCCGGTTTGAAAGCCGGTATATAATGTTCGGGGATAATGATTGTCGTATTCTTTGTAATGATACGTCCGGTTTTTTTAGCACGTTTCTTCACAATGAAACTGCCAAAGCCGCGCAAATAAACGTTTTCATCATTTATCAGCGATTGGCGGATCACTTTCATGCTAGACTCTACTATGGTCTGCACCTGTAATTTCTCAATACCGGTCTTATTTGAGATCTCGTTAACTAGTTCTGCTTTCGTCATAATTCATTCAAAATTGGGGTGGCAAAGATACTCTTTAAACCTATCGTACAAAATCAAATCATTACTTTTGAGCACATTACAGCAAATTAATATGCAATTTTCTCATCAATTGATGGTCTGGTATCTACAAAACCGGCGGGATTTGCCCTGGCGGCAGTCCAGCGACCCCTATAAAATATGGCTTTCCGAGATCCTCCTCCAGCAAACAAGGGTGGAACAGGGCATGCCTTATTATTACAAGTTCATTGAGGCTTACCATACTTTAGATAAATTGGCCGCCGCTCATGAAGATGA
>JANOXC010000112.1:0-18350 GCA_031418215.1 Bacteroidota bacterium | reverse complement strand
TTTAGTTCCAGGAAAGTGCTGTTTTGCGTTACTATAGCGTATCCGTCCTGCATTTGACCATCGAACTTAGGATCATCACTGGTTAATGTGAATTTGGCTGAACCGGTTCCTTCAAAAACATCATCGGTTGTGCCAATAATTTGTACATCGCTTGATGGATTTGCAATAAATGTAAACCCAGTACCCTCAAAATCTTCGTACCAGGTGTAAGTTTGCCCTTCAAAATATTTTACCGGTATTGGTGCAGGCAGTGCTAATGTTTGTCCTGCAACAAAATCAATGATCGTATCATAAAAATTATAAAATGGGTACTTTGTTCGTGTAGCCGAAACCCCATCTACAAAGATTCCGGCAGCAATGTTTAAGGAATGACGACCCTCAGAGAGAACAGGAAACCGGGCAGGTAATTCATAAACTCCCAGCACCTGGCCATCTATATATACCCATGCATCTTTGATGTTGTGGGAGGCTGTTCCTACAACTAGGTAATTTGAAGTAAGGCTCATTGAGTTGATCGAAAGATAAGCCGGCACCTTTTCTTCCTTATCACATCCAATAAGTAAAAACAATACCAAGAAAATAATGCTACTTATAACGGCAATATACTTCCTCATTTCGTCAATTTAAATATATGCAATTAGGAAACTAATGAAGGCAGCAACTTGAGTTTATCTGCTATCTGGTGTGCTACTTGCAATGCAGCAAAACCATCTTCAATTGTAACGGCAGGCGTTGTATTATTATATATTGCCTGTGCGAAACTCTTTAACTCTTCTTTGATAGCATTGCTTTCTTCAACTTTTGGATTTTCAAACCAAATCTGTTTGCTTTTCTTTCCGACGCCAAGGTCCAGGATTACAGCCAAAGGATCGGTTTCTCCTTCGACCTCTTTTAATCGAATTACTTCACTGCTTTTTTCCAGAAAATCGACAGCGATATAAGCATCTTTTTGAAAGAAGCGCGATTTGCGCATGTTTTTTAGTGAGATTCTGCTGGCAGTTAGGTTAGCAACACATCCATTATCAAATTCAATACGTGCATTAGCAATATCGGGTGTGTCACTTACTACAGCTACTCCACTGGTGCTGATTTTTCTTACACTGGATTTAACGACACTTAAAACGATATCAATATCGTGTATCATCAGGTCAAGTACTACTGAAACATCAGTTCCGCGTGGATTGAATTGTGCCAGGCGATGTGTTTCAATAAACATGGGTTGTTTGATATAATCGCGGGCGGCTATAAAGGCAGGATTAAAACGTTCTACATGCCCAACCTGAACCTTTACATTGGCCTCTTTGGCAAGTCCAATCATCAGTTGCGCTTCTTTCACCGTATTTGCCAGTGGTTTTTCAATAAAAAGATGTTTCGATAAGCGCAAGGCTCTTACAGCACATTCATAATGAGAGACAGTTGGCGTAACAATATCTACTACATCACAAGCTTTCATCAGCGATTCTATGGTGTCGAATGATGGAATATTAAGTTGTTCTTTGGCCTTGACCGCAGCAGTGGGATCCGGGTCATAGAAGCCAACGAGCTCATAATCAGCTTTTAATTCATTGATTAATCGCAAATGTATCTTACCCAAATGCCCTGCCCCAAGTACTCCTATTTTCAACATATGTTATAAAAAATGTGGGCGCAAAAATACACCAATTTTCAAGACTTAGTCTGTTTAAAAATGCTTTAAAAATGCGCAATGCACAGTAAAAAACAAGATTGATAAGGCTAATTTTGTAGAATGATAATCGATTCTTTCCGCCACCAGGGTTTACGTAGACAGCTTGTAGAACAATTGAGTAGTAAAGGTATCAGTAGTAAAAACGTTTTGGAGGCTATAGGAAGAATACCCAGACATTGTTTCATGGATAACGCCTTTTTGGAATATGCTTATCAGGACAAAGCTTTTCCAATAGAATGTGGTCAAACCATTTCTCAGCCCTATACCGTTGCTTACCAGAGTCAGTTGCTTGATATTGTAAAAGGTGACCGGGTGCTGGAAATTGGTACCGGTAGCGGATATCAGGCTTGCGTTTTACATGAATTGGGAGCAAAGGTCTTTACGATTGAGCGTCATAAGCAACTTTTCGAGCAAACCAGGAAGAGGTTCAACGATTTAAATTATAATATCAAGACTTTTTTTGGGGATGGATTTAAAGGGCTTCCGGCTTTTGCCCCTTTTGACAAAATTATTGTTACCTGTGGCGCCCTACAATTACCTGAAAACCTGCCTGCACAGCTTAAGTCGGGTGGTATTATGGTAATACCTATCGGACCATTAGCTGAGCAGGTAATGACAACCATTTTGAAAAAACCTGATGGAACATTAGAGATAATTGAATTGGATAAATTTCGGTTTGTACCGATGTTGGAGGCCAAGTCCAGGGGGAATGTTTAAATATTAAGGTTATTAAAATTGGTCATCCTGATTTATAAAAATAAACCTCTATTTTCTCTTGTCAAGTCATGATTAACTTTTTGGGTATTCTTTATCCCTTAAAAATGTTAATTTTATATATATGGGCTGTTTATTGTTAAAGCCCTAATCATTAAGTCTATTCCCTGAATACTGTCCAATTTGAATGCCTTTGAACCATATCAAAATCACAATCTGTTTTTACAATATATTATATTTACTTTGCAAGGTTTAGCATAAACAATTATCCAATGATTATACACCCTTACCTGGACAATCTCCGGGAAAAAATTAAAGAGAAGAGCAACAGTATTACCAGCAAGCGGATTAACTGGATTAATGCCAATCCTTATTTTTATAACCAACTCCTAAAAACCTTAAAATATATCATACGTCCCGGGGCCCGGGTTTTGCATGTTCGTTGCGGCATTGGCTATATATTAAACAGGCTTGAAACTTCCTACGGTGTTGGTGTAGATGATAGCAACCATCAAATTGCTGAAGCAAAAATCAAATACCCGCACCTTCATTTCCTTGATCAAAATGCAGAAGGACTCAAACTAGATGAAAAATTTGATTATATATTAATTACCTCTCCCGAAGACATCGTTGATCTCAAGGCTGTTCTTGATTCTGTTAAAAAATGCTGTAATTCTTCCACCCGAATTGTCATTATATATTACAACGTTTTATGGTACCCACTTGTTAAGTTGGCCGAGAAACTCAACTTAAGGTTGCCTCAAAAACTGCATAACTGGATCTCATCTGGAGACTTAAACAATCTGTTGGTTCATTCAGGATATGATTCGTTTAACCACAGCAGGTGGATTTTGTTTCCTTTTAATATTCCAATCGTTAGTTATTTGCTAAACCGATTTGTTGCAAGGTTGCCGATTTTGCGCCACCTTACCTTTATGCGGGCAACCGTTGCGCGTCCACTAATGGAAACAAGTCGTGATTATTCTGTTTCGGTAGTCATCCCTTGTCGGAATGAAGAAGGAAACATTGAAGACGCCATAAAGAGAATTCCACAATTAGGAAGCCACACAGAAATAATATTTGGTGACGATAAATCGACTGATGGCACAGTTGCCAAAATCAGGGAAATGATTGCACGTTACCCTGAAAAGGATATAAAACTTGTTGATAGTCCCGGAATTTGCAAAGCGATGAATGTGTGGACCTGTTTTGATGCAGCCAGTTGCGATATTCTTATGATCCTTGATGCAGATCTCACTGTGATTCCTGAAGAATTGCCTTATTTCTATGAAGCTATTGCCAAAGGAAGGGGAGAGTTTATTAATGGTTCTCGTATGATGTATCCCATGCATGAGGAGGCCATGCGTTTTTTCAATATTATCGGCAATAAATTTTTCAGTATTGCCTTTTCTTATATCCTGGATGTAAATATTAAAGATACATTATGCGGGACAAAAGTGCTTTTCAGGAAAGATTTTGAAGAAGTTAAAAAACTTCGGGGTAGTTGGGGTATCAATGATCGATGGGGTGATTATGAGTTAATTTTTGGCGCATCAAAGTGTCAATTGAAACTGATAGATTTGCCCGTTCATTATACAGAGCGGACATACGGTACAACTAAGATGACAGGAAGAGTAAAAAATGGTATCATTATGCTGAAAATGTGCTGGGCTGCATTGTTTAAGATCAAGTTTTACTAAATCATTAATTACAATTCTTAAAATCAACATTGGGTTATGAAGGTATTGGTAACCGGCAGTAGTGGGCTCATAGGCTCAGAGGCCGTGCGTTATTATGGTAAACGCGGGCATACAGTCTTAGGGATTGATAACAACCAACGCATGGTTTTTTTTGGAACTCCTGGTGATACACGTTGGAACCTCGGCTTGTTATTAAAGGAAAAATTTAACTATCAACATTTTGATGTTGATATCCGTGATCGACAGAAAATGCTTGATTTTTATAAGGAAAACAAACCGGATGTAACCATTCATTGTGCTGCACAACCTTCGCATGACCTTGCTGCCAAAATTCCATTTGATGACTTCGACACCAACGCTGTTGGAACACTAAATCTTTTAGAAGCAAGTCGTCAGTATACTTTTGATTCGCCATTTATATATATGAGTACCAACAAGGTTTATGGTGATGCACCCAATGAGCTGGCATTAAAAGAATTGCCCCGTCGATGGGATTATGCTGATGAAAAATATTTTCATGGAATCGATGAACATATGCGCATTGACCAGACCAAACACAGTTTGTTTGGCGCATCAAAGGCGGCGGCTGATATCATCACACAGGAATACGGTCTTTATTTTAATATGCCTACTGTCTGTTTCCGAGGAGGATGTTTAACCGGTCCGAATCACAGTGGTGTTGAATTGCACGGTTTCCTGTCATACCTGGTGAAAGCAGCGGTAAATAAAATTCCTTATACTATTTTTGGGTATAAGGGCAAGCAAGTTCGCGACCAGATACATAGTGAAGACGTAATCAGGGCTTTTGAAGTTTTTATTAATAATCCCAAACCTGGTTCTGTTTACAACCTTGGTGGAGGACGCAACAATGCTGCTTCCGTTTTGGAATGCATTGATCTGATAAAAGATTTATCGGGTCATGAATTAAGTTTCACTCAGAGTGATGTAAACAGGATTGGCGACCACATCTGTTATATTAGTGATCTTCGGAAATTAAAAACTGATTATCCTGAATGGGATATTACAATCAATCTCACAGAGATTACGCAGCAGATTATTGATTCAGAAGTGGCTAAGGCTTCTCCCCATAAATAATAACTGATCCGGCAATTTCTTTTAACACAGGAATTTTTTCAACTGTTTTTCCAATGGCATCAACAAATGGAATGAGCGACTTTGTGACGGCAGGGTGTAAAAAATCATATGGAGTAATCTCAATATGAGAAAACCCTACATTATTCATTTGCTTTTTGAAACGCCATCTTACGATTGCTGTTTCATCCGGAGAATCACCAAGCCATTTCTTTATGAATGGAATATTTTTTTGAATCAGGATTTGAGGATTGATCATGTTTGGCTCAGCGAAAACCATACGACCTCCATTCTTCAATACCCTGAAAATTTCTTTTAGTGACCGATCCATATCCAGGTGATGAAGGATGGAAGAGCCAAAAACAACATCAAATGAGGAATCAGGAAATTCAAGTTGCATCGCATCAGCTTTTCTGAAATCTCCCTCCTTAAACTTAAGTCGGGCTTCTTCCAAAAGTTCCTCCGATAAGTCGGTTGCTATTATACTAGCTTTGGTTGCCTCATATACTTTACGGGTAAATAATCCCGTTCCGCAGCCAAGTTCAAGCACCTTCTCGCCGGCTTTTATTTTGCCGACTGATACAAAGAGTGACGCCCTTCTGTCAGCACGAACCCTACCGGCGGGACTGTCCCAATTCCAAATACTCTCAGCACCTTCAGATGCCAATTTTTTACCATGTTCAATTTCATTAGCTAAGCGATTCTTCATCAATTCAGTATTTTATTTCATACAAATAAGCCGGTTCAGTTTCTCCAATCTGTTTTACAAGTACAAGCTTTTCCGGATATTTATTCACAACAATTTGCATTAGATAGTGCACCGTAGAAATAATTTGCCCATCTGCTTTTTTAGGATTGGTGCGTAGACTTGCCAAAATAACGTGTGTTACTTTCGCATCTCTAAATGTATTTATTATGGTATCAGGATCCTGACTGAACCTGCCATAAACCCCGAAAAATTTCTTACCATGACCATAAATAAAAGACATTGGTGCTTTTCTTGCGGCAACAAAACTTTTCTTTGGAAGACTATCGGCACAATAACTGCTCATTTTTAAATAATTCACCCAGTCTTCTGTGTAACCATAATAAATATCTCCAGTCAGGTTCTTTTTAAGCACATTAAAATTCTTGGCAGCTTTTACTGATGAGGAAATAAACGAACTGAAGAAAAATATACCTGCAAATATTATATATATCAATTGTGTAAAAGAGCTTCGTTTAATAACCAGAGAGTATATACCATAAAAGAAGATTGTAAGAATAAATGGAAGAAATACCAGTATATAACGTAATTGTCCCCATTGAAGTTGAAGTACAATAAAAGTGACCCCAAGCATAATCGTAGTATACAATATTGAAAACAAAACATAATTATTTCTGTTACGGATTGCAAAGATCAAAGCTAAAAGGAACAGTAACATGGTTAGAATAAGAAGGCCTTTAGGAGTTGCAGCGTTATCAAGAGAAGTAAACCCTAATATCTGGTATAGCTTGCCTGAAATATACAATTCAGTATTACCCAAGAGTCGATTAAAATATCCGCTGGTTGTTTCAAGGCCTTTTGATGCATCGTATGGGTCAACCCGCATTAAAATCGTTGACTGGGAGGCCATTTGGTCAACGCCCCACAGCCATTTCTTTATTGCTTCAGTCGGGAAACGAATTAGCAAAACTCCGGCGGTTGCATACAATGCATGCCAAAATCGTTTTTGTAGTAGAAAGGTAAATACCACTATCAATGTTGATACAATTGCAAGGTTTTTGCAAAAGCTGAAAAGAAATATCCATATTCCCAGTATTATCCAGTAAAACCATGTGTTTTTAAGGGAATTGTTATCTTTTGTCTTGTCCATTACTTTAAAAAAGTAATAAACAAATACACCCTGAAGCAGCATATAAAGCGCTTCGGTAAAAGTGAGGCTCGCATAGTATTGAATTTGGGAATTTACGGCTAGAATCATTATTACTGGAATAAGCACCAGCATAGGGGTCCTGTTTTTAAATGCCAGGAAAAAAAACAAGAGTGCTAATTGCATGAAAAGCACAGAAAACAACTTTAGCAAAATAAGGTTAACGCCAAAAAATCGGATTGGAATACTGAGTATCAAAGGGTACAATGGGGCATTGGCAGATGAAAAAACTCGAATATTTTGTGCAAAGGAATTTCCGCTTTCTATATACATTGAGTCATCATTCATTTCACTCACTTTAACATCAAAAAGTAAAATGGAAAACAGTACTGAAATACCCAAAGAAATAAAAAGAACTGTTTTTTGACGACTAGCTAATTTTTTCTCCCATCGTGCAAATAGTGAAAGACTCTCTATTGGCTTTTTGGGAACAGCCTTAATAGGTTGATTTTTTTTTGGTTGAATTGCCATTTTAAACTATTTGCAGGACATGAAAATTAATCTAAATATTTTGTAAATTGTATTTAGGTCAAATATAGGACAGTCTTTAATTCTAGCCAAATAAGCATCAAGTAGTTAGTTTTCGACAATTAATTATTTTAAGCTCATGCTTATAAACTTATTTTTCAATAAATTGTCTTAATAAAGAGACAATTTATAACCCTATTTAGTATAAACATGTTGGTTCCTTTTTTCCTTTTTGAAGTTTAATATGAAACAACTTTTTATTTTTACACTCTACAACTGATACGCAATGAATATTCTCTCAATAAAAAATGTAACAAAACGATATGCCGGTCATACAGCGCTTACTGATGTGAGTATTGAAGTCCCCAAAGGAAGCGTATATGGATTGCTTGGCCCAAATGGAGCAGGTAAAACTTCACTGATCAGAATTATCAACCAGATTACGGCACCTGATGAAGGGGAGATTTTATTTAATGGTGAACACCTTCGGCCACATCATATTTCACAAATTGGTTATTTGCCTGAAGAACGTGGTTTGTATAAGAAGATGGAAGTAGGGGAACAAGCACTTTATCTCGCACAGTTAAAAGGGATGAGCCATGCTGAAGCACTAAGTAAATTGAAGGTGTGGTTTGAGCGTTTTGAAATAAAAGGATGGTGGCGTAAAAAAGTTGAGGAACTAAGTAAAGGAATGGCGCAAAAGGTGCAGTTTATTGTAACTGTAGTACATGAGCCAAAGCTGCTGATTTTGGATGAACCTTTCAGCGGGTTTGATCCTGTTAATGCCAACTTGATAAAGGATGAATTGCTTCGACTAAAAGATAATGGTACTACAATTATATTATCAACACATAGAATGGAATCGGTGGAGGAGCTTTGCAGCCATATTGCCTTGCTAAATTTATCAAAGAAAGTATTGGATGGATCCGTTCGTGATATTCGCAAAACTTTCAGATCTAATACTTATGAAGTAGTTTATGAAGGGCATTCTATTAATCTTGCAAACAGCCTCTGGGGTGAATTTGAATTAGTTGAAAATATTCAATTAGATGATCATTGGTGTGCCAAAATAAAATTGACCGGCAATTCCACAACTAATAACCTTTTGCAAAGCCTTATCGGTAATGTTAGCCTACATTCATTTAAAGAGATAATTCCAAGTATGAATGATATATTTATTCGTTTAGTCAGCAATAAAGAGGAGGTTACTTTATGAGCAAGGTAGGATTGATCATTAAACGTGAATATATATCACGTGTTCGTAAGAAATCATTTATCGTAATGACCATTGCCGGCCCATTGCTGATGGGTGGAATATTTGCAAGTGTCTTTTTGCTTGATAAAGTAGATAATGAACAAAAGACAATCGTTGTTGCTGACGACAGTAATATGTTTGCCGACAAATTTAAAAGCAATGAAAGGGTTACATTTATTTATAGCCATGAAGCAGTAGATTCATTGCGGCATAACAGCAAGGTACGCGGTTACTTTGGCGTATTGCATATCCCTGCTGCAAGCAACCTTCCCTCATTGGAAAAAGCAGTAACATTATATAGCGAGTCTCAGCCGGGTATAGAGCTTGTAAGTAAGATAAAATTCACGCTTGAGAAAGAGATCAACACGTCAAAATATATTGAAGCAGGGATTGATGAAAAAAGACTGGAAGGCATCAAAACCGATGTGTCAATTCAAACACGTGATATGGAAAACAAACAAACCTCAACAGGATTAACTACCGGGTTAGGATTTGGTGCAGGCTTGCTTATTTATTTGTTTATATTCATTTATGGGGCCATGGTGATGCGTGGTGTTTTAGAAGAGAAAACAAGCCGCATCGTTGAAGTGATGATCTCTTCAGTAAAGCCTTTTCAGTTGATGTTGGGAAAAATTTTGGGTGTAGCATTAGTTGGATTAACACAATTTTTGCTGTGGATTGTATTGAGCTTTTTTATTTTTCAAGGGGTTTCAATGACCTTGCTTAACAAGAAATCTGACATGGAACATGTTAAGGAAATGATGGAGAAACGAGGGGCACAAAATAATCCTGCCTTAATGGAACAACAAGCAGATCAATCAACTACTGAACAAATTAACGAAGCAATGAGCACGATTAACTTTCCGCTCATCATCGGAATGTTTTTATTTTATTTTGTCGGAGGGTATTTGCTATACAGTGCATTATTTGCTGCTATTGGCGCAGCGGCTGACTCTGAAACGGATACGCAACAATTTATGTTGCCCGTTACTTTGCCTTTGATATTGGCCTATGTTGCGGCAGCAAATATCATCAGTAATCCCCAGGGGAATGTGGCATTTTGGTTTAGTATTATTCCTTTCACTTCTCCCATTGTAATGATGGTGCGTATACCTTTTGGTGTGCCTTATACGGATGTGATACTATCTATGGGTTTACTCATCGCAGGATTTCTTTTTACTACATGGCTTGCGGCAAGAATATATAGAACTGGAATATTAATGTATGGTAAAAAAGTGAATTACCGAGAACTATACAAGTGGCTTACTTATAAAGGATAATTGAATATTGGAGAATGTATATTGAAGATTGAATATTGCCAACTGCCAACTGAATTTGAGAATTGCCATCATTGATTGCGGAACCAATACTTTTCATTTGCTGATTGTTGAATTCAAAGAATCCGGAAACTATCGAGTCCTTTTTAAGTCAAAATCCACGGTTAAGCTGGGGCAAGGTGGGATCACTAAAAATATTATTTCCGCTGTCCCATTTAAGCGGGGAATACTCGCGCTTCAGCAATTTAATAAACGCATTATATATCATAAAGCAGGAAAAGTAATCGCTTTTGCCACGGCAGCAGTTCGAAATGCGAAAAACGGTGAACAATTTATTCATGCGGCAAAAGCAAAAGCCGGAATTAGTATTAAGCTGATAAGCGGAAATAGGGAAGCTGAATTGATTTATAAGGGTGTTAATCAAGCAATGAATTTAGGTCAGCAAACATCACTCATCATAGACATTGGAGGTGGGAGTACGGAGTTTATTATTTGTAATGGCAAAAAAATATTCTGGCGAAAGAGCTTCCCGTTAGGGGCCGCTTTATTGTTGGAAAAATTTAAACCTGCTGATCCAATAAGTCCTGCTGAAATTCAGTTGTTGAATTCTTTTCTTGAAAAAAACCTGACTTCGCTCTTCAAAGTAGGTCTTTTATACCAACCAAAAATGCTAATAGGTTCTTCAGGTTCATTTGAAACCTTTGCAGCAATGATATGTTTTCGTAAAGGAACAATGGATAGCCTGTTTAATAAGACTTCCTATCGTTATAATATGAAGGACTACCGGGATATACATCAGCAATTGATTCAATCTACCAGTAAGGAAAGAATGCAGATGAAAGGGCTTGTAAAAATGCGGGTTGACATGATTGTGCTTGCCTCACTCTTGCTTACATTTGTGCTTGAAAAAACGCAAATTAGAAAAATGACATTATCGACATTTGCATTGAAAGAGGGGATTCTTACTGAGGTGGCTGAATCAGTTGTTAAAAGTAAAAAGCGGAAATAGTAATTGTTTTCATTTTAGTGTTTAAATTTTATTAATTTTCTTAAAAACTGCAGCAATGAGTAAGATTTTGGTTATTGATGATGAAAAAAGTATTCGTAATACATTAAAGGATATTCTAGAGTACGAGAAGCATGAAGTACACGATGCTGCTGATGGAATGGAGGGATTGAAAAAAGCCGCTGAAACAAGATATGACATTATACTTTGTGATATTAAAATGCCAGGTATGGATGGTATTGAAGTGTTGGAAAAACTGCAGGAATTACAATCGGATTTACCGGTTGTAATGATAAGTGGGCATGGTACCATTGAAACGGCTGTTGAGGCAATTAAAAAAGGAGCTTTTGATTTCATCAGCAAACCGCTGGACCTGAATAGGATGTTAATTACCATCAGAAATGCTATGGATCGGTCTTCATTAGTGACAGAGACGAAATCATTAAGAAAGAAAATAGCACGTACGAATGAAATGATTGGAACATCTCAAGCGATTAAGAAAATCAAAGAGATGATCGACCGCGTAGCGCCGACTGATGCACGTGTTTTGATAACCGGAGAAAATGGAACAGGAAAAGAGCTTGTGGCACGATGGATCCATGCATTAAGCAGCCGCAGCAATACTGCTTTTGTTGAGGTGAATTGTGCCGCTATCCCCTCTGAATTGATCGAAAGTGAATTGTTCGGACATGAGAAAGGATCTTTTACTTCTGCTATAAAACAAAGGATTGGTAAATTCGAACAAGCGCACAATGGAACAATATTCCTTGATGAAATTGGTGATATGAGTTTATCGGCACAAGCAAAGGTGTTAAGGGCTTTGCAGGAAAGTAAAATTACAAGGGTAGGAGGAGAAAAGGAAATTTCCGTAAATGTAAGGGTGTTGGCTGCAACCAACAAGGACTTAAAAAAAGAAATAGAAAAAGGGTTGTTTCGTGAAGATCTTTATCACCGGTTAAGTGTAATTGTAATGCATGTTCCTTCTTTAAATGATCGTAAGGAAGATATTCCATTGATTACAAATTATTTCATTGATCAGATCTGTGAAGACTATCGCATGCCTAAAAAGAATTTTACGGATGATGCGATGGAGGAATTGAAGAAAATCAACTGGACAGGAAACATCCGTGAACTTCGGAATGTGGTTGAAAGGTTAATTATCTTATGTGATAAATCGATTTCAGGTAATGATGTGATAACTTATGCAACTGTTGGTAAGCAGGTTTCTTGATAAAAGAATGGTTATTTTCTGATGATCACTGATGGTGTTAGAATAATGTTACTGCTATGACCTGACCGGTCAACAATATATATTGAATAGTTCACTAGTTGTTCTACTGAATTACCATTAATAACGGCATTATCAATTTTCACTTCAAGCGACCCTTGTATAGGAATAATCGAATTTTCAGGAGATAATTGTTTAATACGATAAGAATAGGTGATGCCAATACGCTTATCTGTCACAAATAAATTTTTCACATTTGGGTCATTTTCTCCAAGGTCTCCATCACCATCAGAATATTTGAAAGTGATTACGAGCGGTTGATACTCTGTTACCGGATCTGGTGTAATGCTTATGAATTCGATGACTGGAATGCTGTCGTATTCCTTCTTTTCCTTTTTGCAGGAAATAAGAATTGTTGCCAATAGAAATGTTAAGTAAATTTTATTATTGAACATAAAAAGAAAAATAAGATTTATAATAATTGATGGATGTATTTCTTGGAAATTCAGAGTCCATAGCGTGATGACCATCATTTACATAAAACCTGCAATAAACCGTTGTTCCTGAAGGCCATTGTGAAGTGTTGATCGGACAGTTCCAGACATTATACGTGCTGATAAAATATGCAGGAGTGGAATTGGAGGAAGGAAAACTGTCTTTCCCCAATGATAGTTCAATTCTACAATTAGTAAAAGCACTTACCGGCGTGGCAAAGGCACTGTCGGCCTCATCTGTTACAATTGGAATAAAATTCAGATCTACGCCAAAGGGTACAATGGCTGCATTATAACTTACGCCCCCAACGCGAATGGTATCATAACGGAAATTAAAAGCAGAATTAAAAATTACAAAGTTGGTAATATTTGGCATTAAATCCGGTCTTACTGCTTGGTTTCCGTTTTGATCTTTGGCTCCTTGCGCAATCCAATTTTTAATGTTGTCAATATATTTGTTAGCAAGTCTTGATCCATTAGAAGGCATGTAATCACTGGTGTTTGTAGTAAGGCGCTCGATGAGAAATGAGTTTGAAATATCATTGGGCAGTACACGGTAATTAAAAAAATGATTGTTGTCTACCGTATTTTTAATCACCGGATTATATACGAGTGATGAATAGCTCGATTGTACAGTGCGAAAGTCAGGTTCAAAAGTGCCGTCATGACACCCGGACAATGCACATCGTTTAATTAAAATGTTTTTATGAATACCTGCAATTGAGTTCGGATCAGGTTCGGGAATGCTACTTGCACCGCTACCATAATCAACTTTATCATAAGGATTGTCCGGCATTTCTGTTTCTTTACAAGAGTGTAGTATAAGTGCAAGAAACGCTAATACCAGAAAACAGGCTGATTTAAATTTTTGTTTTTCCTTGTTGTTTGTTCTTAGCATAATCTCAATAGAAGGCGTTTAACAACAATTGATTGTTGATGGCTGGCGTTAAAATACTTCCGGGGATATTATTATCAAAACCAAGAATATTAGCTATTGCAGGTACAATTTCAATGCTTTCGCCAACAGGTGATCCGATGGCTCCGAAATTAAATCCTTGCTTTACAACTCCGGGAGGACCAACAATCAGACAAAAAATATCGCGAGCTGTTTGATCGCCCTGCGTTAGATCTACATTTGCTGTGTGATCGAGAGCAGCTCTCCCATAAGCATCAATGGAATTATTTCCATTAAGATTTCTTCCATGTTCCGGTGCAATAATTAATATGGTATCATTAGCCATTCCCGGAATACTTTGAATAGTGTTCCAAAGATGTGCTACTGCATAATCAGCTTTGCGAAGGTTGTTGGCATAATTTGTAAAATTGAAATGAGCCACATCTACATCCTGCATATTGACTACAAGCAATTCAGGTTTAAATTCTTTTAGGATTTCTTCTGCAAAGGAGATGTTCAACATATCGTTGTTCATTCCGCCATTTATTCCCCATGAATTTGGAACTGTATTCGCAAACATATTATTGATAAATTGATCAAGTTTCGCCTTATCACTTTCTGTGTTGCCAATGCCAGCCTCGCCATTGATGTAAGGATGGTTAAATACTTGATTTGTGAATCCTTTTAATTTATTGATGGCTTGCTGATCATTATTACTGAAATTATATACATTCTGAATTGTTTGTTGGCCGGCAGAACTGAATAAAGAGGTAGGTGCAATGAAATTGGCGCCATACGCAGCACCATATCCGGCTGCGCTGCTATAATTTAATGCAGGAAATGGCCCCAGTGTATTAGCTACCCACCAGCAATTGGTGGCTGCATTTTGAGGCGAGTTGTGTTTGCGGTAATATTCAAAAATGGTTGGGACTTTAGGATTTTCTTTTATCACCAAATCAGTATTTGAATATTGTCCTGTTAAAGCAACGGTATGTCCGTTAAAATGTCCGGTTGGACCCTTTTGGTATTTGAATTCTTTAAATAGGGAGCCTCTTGAATCCAATGTATAACCCAAAGGATTTGATGGTAATACAGTCATAGCAGGAGCAATATCCGGGGAAATAGCTGTATTGTTGTTTAGGATGTTCGTTAAAAGGTTTCCATCATGATGTTGAACACTATCTATATTCCTAACACCACCGGCAAACATGCAGAATACAACATGATTGGCTTTTCTTGCACCGGTTGCAGCAAATAATCTCCCTGAGGGTAATATATATGGCGCAACAAAAGCTCCTGCTGCTGCTAATCCTGCTTGTTTAAGAAACGTCCTTCGCCTCATTATTTTCTCAATTATATATTAATCGTGGTGTTTAATTTATAAATCTTATTGTTAGTAATAGCGGTATTCATCAGAAGTCATCATTGAGTAATAAATAATTCTGGAGTCGATGCCAGTATTTGTTTTTATTAATTCCTTTAAATAATATCGTTCAAATTCATTGGGTTCCCTATTAAAGAATTTTTTATAAGTGTTAACCAGGAATAAGATGGTGTCGCCATTCACGCTAATTGTTGCAGGAAGCAGTGTGTTTGGATCAGTCAGGAATTTCCTGATAATTCTGTCTTCAATAAGTTTTTTATCACCAAAAGCTGTATAAACAGTGCTAAGGTTTTGAAGTTCAGACGAGCTGATATTGGAGCCCTTAAGATCAGCATAGGCAATGGAAATAAATTCAGTAGTGCTTTTCACGTTATTCTTAATTCCGCCATTTGAATTTACATTAACAGGGTCAACTTCATAGAGAAAGGTTTTTTCTTTCTGGCAAGAAAACAGTGGTGAAAAAATCAATAGAATTAATATGTTTTTAATGCAATTCATTTTTAATTATATATATTATTTTACTCCTGCAAATTCATCAGTCTTTAATATTTCAATTTGCACTTTTTTAAAGTCGCCGGTATTTTTGTAAAGTGCCGTTCCTGCTGTCATCTCTTGACTTGTTGGAAGACGCAATAAGTATTTTTTGTAAAGCTGAACTACCTGACCTTCGTAATAATCATCTGTATTCAATATAATATCAAGAAAAGCGTCTTTTGAAGAACCTGATTGAAAAAACACAATAGCATTAAAACCATCAACCATGGCAACGCCGTTCAACAATTCATTTTGTGTAGGCGTTCTATTAATGAGTTGCTGAAAAACTGCTAGTACGAAATTTTGCGCATTCATATTGAGTTGATCATAAAAGAAATTGTTGACCATTCTCCTTTGTACTGTGATAATATCAATACTGTCACTTAAAAAATGATTTCTAGCATCTTCCAGTTCATATAGTCGGTTGACCTCATATTGGTAAATTGGCCAAGATTGCATTTGAGACGAATCAAGCAATGCCATGTTAAACAATGTAATAAACTGGAGAACATCTGAACTATCGTTATCGCGTAATAAATTGAATCTGTTCTCTTCATATATATGGTAACGATATTCAACATTGGAAAATACAGCGTTTAAAAAGTGCTCACGGGAAGTAATATTTAGTTTTTCATTTTGCAATAGGGTCATTGCTCCAGCTAATTCAGTACTTAATGGCTCACGACCCAGCACCATGATATACGTACGATTTATATAATCTTCATAAACATTATTTTCAATAGTGGTATCAGGGGGTGCAATATTACCAGTTATGATTTCTTCTTCATATTTTTTACAACTCATCATGGAAATGATAAGCGTAAAAAGGACTAAATATTTTTTAATGCTTGCAAACATTTTTTTCTGTTGAAAAAAATTATGTGTTAGAAGAGACCTAGATATTTTAATGATACAATTACATGTTCCTAGCCATCTGTATCGCCTCAACAACCATTTTTTGATTATACTCCAGAGCGATTTTCTGATAATTAATAAGATCAATGATGGTACCGACAACGCACAAGCCTCCTGTAAACAGATAAAGTATCCCCATGCCGATTTGGTTCACCAGGAAGCGTTGAACACCTGAAATGCCAATAAAACCTATTAGTGTACAGATCATGATTATTTGAGGATCTTTTCTACGACTATTGTAAACCATCAGGAAATTGCTTTGCTGATCATCATTAAGATCTTTAATGGCTTCTTTAATAAACATCAGTTCTTGCGGTCCAATGTTGGGAATCGACATAAGTAAATTTTGGTTCATGTAGTTGATTTTTGATTGTGAAAATAAAGTTGTCTGCAAAGTATATAAATACGATGAAGTAGAATACATAATGCAAATAGACCTAGCGGATGTGACTCAAATGATGCTCGCCAAGACCCGCGAAAAAGAAAATAAATGGCATGGCCTAATCCGCATCCGGGACAATTATGAAAACCCAATTGATGAAAAAGACAAATGCTGAAAGTGGCCGGCGGAACCAATGCGAGATAAGCCAGGCCAAATATCCAAACTGCCAGTTCAAGCGGAATTTTGTGTAAAATTACCATAGGTTAGCGTAAAGCTAATAATATTTAGTAATTCAATTCAAAATTGGTAAACAAATATTGGTCTGATTTTTTTACTCTGTTATTAAAGGTTATGGACATGAAGGCGACTATTACCTTAATGACGATTTTTAATGGAATGTAAATACGATTTTAAATTATTATCAAAATTAAAATGAAGGTCGTCTTCCATATTAGTTTGCTTGCTTCGGTATCTTTTAAACGACAAGAACCAGGTATTATTGGGTAAATGCGAACCGGGAAACCGAAAAGTGTATTTTTCTGCAGAATGAAGCGACAGATTTGGAATACCAAAGATGATGTTTGTTATGAGTTGATATTTCTTTTCAAGTTTTAATATGAATGATTGATTGGAAAATGAGTTGTACAAACTATCCAATCTGTTGCAGGCATTGAGCATATAATTTCCATAAATTTCTTCATCGCTTTTATAGTTTAAGTAGGATTTTAGAAATGTTGAACTATCTCCATAAGTGGCTTTCATAAAACGGATGGCCCCTTGTTCCCCAATAAAGGTAGCCAGGTTTTCATTGTATTCAACACTACCTGAAACATAAACCGTTGCATGTGTTAATTCATGAATAATTAGCTCTGCAATCTGGCCGTTGCTACGCTTTAACATATTGCTTAGTATGGGATCTTTGAACCAACCTAGTGTAGACCAGCCTCCTGTTGGAGAAAGATCTGTATCATAGAATGCATTTTGTAGTATTACTTGCTCAGCCAATCCTATCTCTTTCTTAAAGAAACCTTTGTAGGAAACATTCCCAAGAAAGGGGAAATGCCATTCATATGGTTTCAATTCAAATGGCGGGCAAGCAGTAAGAACCCATAAAACAGGTTTGTTATGCTGATCATAAAAGGTAGTGTAATTGGAAGAGTTGTTCAAGCCAAGGGAGTCAATCGCGAACTGCCTGACTTTTTGAATTAGCAATAATTTTGCAATATTTTCTTCACTGACGGATTGTTCATTGATGATTTCATTTACCGGTCGGGCATTCATGATGATATGCATTTGACCCTTCAGTTGGCGAATGCCATAGATTACTAAATTGTAATTAAATGCACCATAGGTTATACTGAAAAGAAAAAAAAGCAATAAAATACGTTTTATTGTTTGCATAATTA
>JANOXC010000111.1:0-23413 GCA_031418215.1 Bacteroidota bacterium | reverse complement strand
ATATTGGGAGAACCATCTTTATTTAAGAAGCGCTGATTGGATGCATTTACATTGGTGCCAAAGCCTGTTTCAGGAGCAGTTGATGTGGTGTTGATTTTAAAATACTTTTCTTTCAATTTTCAGCTATTCGTATATTCGTTTAAATTCGTAATTCGTTGATCAATATATATGCGCTTACGTAAAATAAACACCACATCAACTGCTCCTGAAACAGGCTTTGGCACCAATGTAAATGCATCCAATCAGCGCTTCTTAAATAAAGATGGTTCTCCCAATATAGCACGGCTTGGCGAGCCATTTTTCCAATTCATTAACATTTATCACTCACTTATTACGATGAGTTGGCGGAAGTTTAACGTGATTGTGCTTTGTTTTTATTTTACAGTGAATCTGATATTTACTGCTATCTATATTTTACTTAGCCCTGATAAAATACTTGGCATGCTTTACACAACCAAGTATGAGAAATTCTGGGAAGTATTTTTCTTTAGTGCACAAACATTGACCACAGTGGGTTATGGAAGGCTTAATCCCTCAGGAATAAGCATTAGCACTATTGCCGCTGTTGAATCACTTTTTGGACTATTAGGATTTGCATTGGCAACAGGCTTACTTTATGGTCGTTTCTCAAGACCTACTGCAAAGATTATATATAGTGATAAAGCCCTTGTTGCTCCATACCGGCACCGGGATTTTGAATTTAAAGATATGACTGCATTTATGTTTCGCATCGCAAATGCACGCAGAAACCAGTTAATTGAAATTGAAACGCAGGTTATATTTTCATACAATGCAGAAGAAGATGGAAGGATACAGCGTCGTTTCCAAACGCTTGACCTGGAAATCTCCAAAGCCAGTTTTCTCACCTTATCCTGGACAATTGTACATCCAATTACAGATAAAAGTCCGATGTTTGGATTGACGCTTGAGGATCTGGATAATTTAGAAGCCGAATTTTTTATCAGCATTAAAGCTGTTGATGATGGCTACGCACAGCAAGTCTACAGTCGCTCTTCCTATAAATCGAGTGAAATAGTTTTTAATGCCAAGTTCATTCCGGCCATTTCGCAACTTCCTTCCGGCCAAACTGCTGTTGATTTGAAAAAAATAAGCAGTTATAATTTGTTGTCATGAATTGTTCCTTTTTGTTGACTGCAATTTGTATTTGATTTTAGAAAATTGACAAATGCTATTTTCTATACTTATTACACCCCTTTTAATGCTTATGAAATGCATTCTTTTTTTCAACCTTTTAAAATGAGAATAGTTTTGTATCTTTAATCGATCAGAACCGGTTTTGTGAATAAAAAACTACTCTTATTAGTGCTTCTTTCATTAACCAGCCAACTAATATATGGCAGTTTTGCATGGTCACCTGTTGCCAATTTGCCTGTCAACAGAGCAGCCGGATCTGGCTTTTCAATTGGCAATAAAGGATATATTTCTTCTGGCGTCAACGGGATTGGCAATCCAGCTTATCAGGACCTTTGGGAATATGATCCGATATTAAATACATGGACACAAAAAGCCAATTGTCCTGGTCCGGCAAGATATTCGTCAGTTGGGTTTGAATTAGGGAATCTAGGTTATATTACTACTGGATGGACATGGCCTGGTACGATACAATTAAAAGACATGTGGGCTTATAATCCGTCAACCAATTTATGGGTTCAAAAAACTGATTTCCCCGGGGCTGCAAGATACACTGCAACTGCTTTTGTAATTAACGGATATGCTTATGTTGGTTTAGGATTTACACCGCATCATAATGATTTTTATAAATATGATCCCATATTAAATTCTTGGACACAAATTGCAAGTTTACCCGCTGCTGCCAGACAAAGTTCATCGTCTTTCACCATTAATAATTTAGGCTATGTTATTGGTGGCCACGACGGCTTTAACACGCTCAGCCAACTATGGGAATATAATCCGTTAACAAATTTGTGGACACAAAGAGCCTCATTACCTGTTGCCACTTACGCTGGCAGAGGATTTTCAATCTGTGACAAGGGTTATTTTGGCTCCGGTATAAATAATAGCGGGATTTTTTTAAATACATTTTACGAGTTTGACCCCTCGTTGAATACATGGTCTCAAATAAGTAGCCTGCCTTCAGCTCCACGATCCAACGTTTTTCAATTTAATATTGCTGACTCAGTTTATATTATTGCAGGAGCGATTGGAAATAATTTTTTAGCTGCAAATACTTCTTGGAAATTTGCACACACTGCACCCAACTATACCTACTTACATCAAGTTTGTAGTAATAACTTCCAGTTTAATGCTTCTGCAGGGAATAATTTTTATTGGAACTTTGGTGATGGTGATACTTCCAATCTGCAGAACCCATTTCATAGTTATACTGATACAGGAACTTATAATGTTTCATTAATCATCACTCAAAGTTGTTTTGTTGATACAACAATTAAACAAATAAGTGTCGTAAATCAAGGTATACAAGCATCATTTAATTATACGATAGATACCTGTGCAAAGCTTGTTTCATTTTTGAACCAGGGGCCAAACAACATTGGATATCATTGGGATTTCGGTGATGGGCATACTTCCAACTCCCATTCACCCATCCATCAATATCCTGATACCGGACAATTTACAATTACATTGATTGCCTACAGTGTTTGCAATGACACAAATATTCAGCAAGTGAAAATCACAACTTTAATTCCTAATGCTGAATTTGGTTTTGCTATTGATACTTGCCTTAACAAAGTAACTTTTATTAATCAATCCTTAAATTATTCATCATCGAATTGGAGTTTTGGGGATGGAACATTTTCAACTGCTATTTCGCCAACGCATACCTATCCTTCATCCGGAAACTATAACATAACCCTTATTGTAATAAATGATTGCGATACTGATTCTAATGCTCAACAAATTAATATTCCATTCTCCAATCCAACACCGGCAGACTTTAGCTATGTTTTTGATTCGTGTTCCCAAAATATTCTTTTCACCAACCAATCATCAAACATTCTTAGTTGTAATTGGTACTTTGGTGACGGAATTAACAGTACTGCAATTAACCCAGTTCATACATATTCCTCAACAGGCAACTATCAAATTACGCTTATTATCAACCCAAATACATCATGTCTTGATTCGTCTGTTCAACAAATCACCATTGACGAACAACTGCCAATTAAATTGTTTATCCCCAATGCATTTTCTCCGAACAATGATCAAAGGAACGATGTATTTTCTATTAGCGGAAGTATAAAATGCCTGCCAAGTCAAATAAAAATATTTAACCGTTGGGGCCAATTAGTTTATTTTAGTAGTGATATTACCCAATCATGGGATGGCACTTTTGGTTCAGCTGTTTCACCTGAAGGGATCTATTATTATTTAATTGTTGGTGAAAATGGTTATGTAAGAAATGGCTCCTTAAGTTTATTCCGGTAACCTTTTTGGGTTGTTTACAATAATAAATCCTATTGCTGTCAGATTGCTCCTCAGCAGAACTACTTCCTCTTCAGATTTACGCCTGAATAATAATAATTATCATTCTCAAAATCACCAACTATTTTTTGTGCTATTACCATTTTTTAGATGATTGTCCCTTTCCAAAAAAAGGAATCATCGAAAACAATTCCGGAACAATTCTGAGAATAAAGGCTAGTGTTATGTATACAATACTAATAATGATTGAACGAATAATGATGTCAACAAAAGGTGTTGTAAAGTGTGGAATAAATTGAACTGTCAGAAATGTAAGAATAATAGTTATAATTATATAAAATGTTTGGATATTAAATGGCTGAAGTTTGAAGTTCTTCCATATAAAAAGATATTTTATTGCATTATATAGAAATGCAGAGAGTGCAGTGGCAAAAGCTGCTCCATTAATGCCATATAATGGAATAAAAATAAGGTTATTAACAAATGCAAGAGGAAACAAAAATATCAGCAAGTAGGTACCAAAAATATATTTATGAGAAGTATATATAACTGAGTCATTTACACCGGTAGCCATATTGAGCAAAGTTCCAATACTGATAATTAAAACTACATATTTGCCAATGGAGAACTCCTGCTTGGGAATCAATAAAAATAATGAATCCAAATTCAAGTTAATCAAAAGAAATAACAATCCGCCGGCAAGGAACAAATACATTGAAGATTTAAAATAGATTTCCTTAATTTCTGTTAAATTATTTTTAGACCAGGCATCTGAAATTTTGGCAAGTCCGATCTTTTCCAATGCACCTAAAGGTGCCTCAATCACAGCAGGAATAAAAGCACAAATAGAATAAATCCCAACCATGGATAAGGGAACGAATTTTCCCAGCATTACAACGTCAAGATATTTTAACCCTAAGGAAGTAAGTGCAACAAAGGAAAGCAGTAATCCATACTTTATCATTTGTACGGGTTTTTGTTCCTTTAAAAAAGCTCGGTCCACTTTTAATGAGGGGTTGTCAATAATAAAAATATATACTAGTAAAACAATAAGCTGCAACCCATAAATAGCGGTAAAGAGCAACACAAAAGCATCTCGGTCAATTTGTTTAATAAAATACAAGGTGAATAAAGCTATGGAAAGGAGCCTCACAATAACCTCACTTAAAAAACCAGGAAAACTCGTTTTAAAGAGCGAATAGGAATACGCATTCAGAACACTAATTAGACTTAGAAAAAAAGTGAGCGGAAATATATAATAAAAATATTCTGTAAACAGTGCCGCCTGCGTAACGTATTGGGCAATAATAAACCCTTTAATTAACCACAATAGCATGCCAATTACAAGAAAACCTCCTACCGGTAATAAAAGCATGAACATGAAAAAACCATAATGCCCTTTATCCTTGTTGCGGAAATAAGGGAAATATTTTAGGGTGATACTGTTCATCCCGAAAGGCATAAATGTGGCAATCAGTGCTGAAAAGGAAAATAATACCCGTGTAAGTCCTATTTCCTCAGTAGATAAAAAACGTGGCTGAATAACCAGCAGGCTGATAAATCCAATTACAATACCCACATAAGTGATGATTGCATTGGTAATGCCCTGCCGCTGAAGAATACCCATTTTTGCTATTTTTGTTGTCAGCCAAAATAACCTCTTTACCGTCAAGAAAATTAGGGTATCTGTTAAAACTAATAAACAGCCCCACTGTAAAATGATTTTTTGGAAAATTAACCTACAATTTGCCTATGAAAGTAGTTATCCTGTGTGGGGGCCTTGGTACCCGCCTGAAAGAAGAAACAGAGTATAAACCTAAACCCATGGTTGAGGTTGGCGGTCGTCCTATACTTTGGCATATTATGAAAACATATGCTCATTATGGCCACAATCAATTCGTTGTCTGCCTGGGATACAGGGGTGATGTTATCAAAAATTATTTTTATAATTATGAGATCAGGAGTAATGATTTCACGCTTACACTTGGAACAGGCAAGGTAGATGTGCATAACAGCCATTCAGAATCAGGTTGGGAAATCACTTTTGCAGAAACCGGTGCACTCAACATGACAGGTTCGCGAGTGAAACAAATAGAAAAATATATAGATGGTGACTTATTCATGCTCACTTATGGAGATGGACTTAGCAATATCAATATCGCTGAATTGTTGAAGTTCCATCAATCACATGGAAAAATCGGAACATTAACCGGTGTACTTCCACCCTCTCGTTTTGGCGAATTGTTGACAGAAGGCAATTCTGTGAAATCTTTTGTTGAAAAACCTCAAGTTCATAAAGGTGGTAGCATCAATGGTGGTTATTTTATATTCAAGAAAAGCTTTTTCAATTATTTAATAAATAGTGATGACTGCATCCTGGAGCGCTCTCCGTTAGAAAATCTGGCTGCTGAAGGTCAACTGATGATGTACCAGCATGATGGATTCTGGCAATGTATGGATACCTACCGGGATTTTGAATACTTGAACAGTTTATGGAATGAAAATAAGGCCGACTGGAAGGTATGGTAACGACGATGGAATTCAATTCAATATTTAAAAATAAAAAAGTTTTCTTAACCGGCCATACCGGTTTTAAAGGTGCCTGGATGAGTGTTTGGCTAAGCATTCTTGGTGCAAACGTGAAAGGTTATGCTTTGAAACCCGATCAGCCTTCCCTGTACAAGATGATAGGTAAGAAATTAAAAAATCATCAATCAGTAATTGCAGATATCAGGAATAAAGATCGGTTGGAGAAAGAGATATTATCCTTTAGGCCAGATTTTATTTTTCATATGGCTGCTCAGCCTTTGGTGAGAGAATCATATAATATTCCCCTTGAAACTTTTGATGTTAATGTAATGGGTACTGCTCATTTGCTGGAAGCATTAAGAAAACTCAAGAAAAAATGTACAGTTATCATTGTTACAACCGACAAGGTATATAAAAACAATGAAACAGGAAAACCGTTCAAAGAGGAAGACCCATTAGGTGGTCATGATCCTTACAGTGCTAGTAAAGCTGCTTCAGAGATTATCACAGCATCATACCGATTATCCTTTTTCCATCCTGATCATTATAAGGTTCATAAAAAAGCAATTGCAACAGCCAGAGCCGGAAATGTTATTGGCGGTGGTGATTTTGCAAAAGACCGTATTATCCCTGATTTGATCAGGGCATTTGCAGCAGGCAAACCAGCTGACATTCGCAATCCAAAGGCTATTCGCCCTTGGCAACATGTGCTGGAACCGTTGTCAGGTTATCTTACACTTGCCTCAGCTATGTCAAAATCGCCACAGAAATTCCCAGGTTCCTTTAACTTTGGGCCACGTCTGAAAGATGCGCTACCTGTTGAAACCCTGGTAACACTGGCTTTAAAAAATTGGGGACATGGTGATTATCAGATTGCCAAAAATCAAAAACTATTGCATGAAGCAGGAATGCTTAAACTTAACATCAGCAAAGCAAAAAACGACTTGAAATGGGTACCGGTTTGGAATGCCAAGCAAGCGATTTCAAAAACAATAAGCTGGTATAAAAATGTTGTCCCAAATAATGATATGGCTTTAAATTTTTGTTTAACCGATATATCAGATTTTAATAAATAGAAGTTATACAACAATGTCAGTAGATACGAAACGCGATGCAACCGCAATTAAGGATGATATTTTTGAACTGGTAAAAGAATATCATAAAGTAGCATTTGCCAATAATCCATTTCTTGCAGGTATAACAAATATCCCTGTAAGTGGGAAAGTTTTTGATTATAATGAATTGAATGCAATTGTTGAATCAGCTTTAGATGGATGGTTTACTACAGGAAGGTTCAACGAAGCATTTGAAAAAGATCTTGCGAAATTCATCAATACCAAAAGGGTCATCACCGTAAATAGCGGATCATCTGCTAACTTACTGGCATTTGCAACGCTTACTGCCGAAGAATTGGGAGAACGTTCAATCAAACCAGGGGATGAGATTATTTCTGTTGCTGTTTCATTTCCAACTACGTTAAATCCGGCTTTACAATATGGTGTAATTCCTGTATTGGTTGACATTGACATACCAACCTATAACATAGATGTTACTAAAATTGAAGCAGCAATAACCTCACGCACAAAAGCAATCATGGTTGCTCATACACTGGGTAATCCATTCAATGTTCAGGCTATTGCCGACATCTGCAAAAAGAATAAGTTATGGCTGATTGAAGATTGCTGTGATGCATTGGGTGCCACTTTTAATGGTCAACATGTAGGGACATTTGGGGATATCGGTACATTAAGTTTTTATCCTGCACATCACATAACCATGGGTGAAGGAGGTGCAGTTTTTACTAAAAACAGCAAGTTGGTCACTATTATCGAGTCCTTCAGGGACTGGGGAAGAGATTGCTGGTGTGCATCAGGATGCGACAATACCTGTGGTAAACGTTTTGAGTGGCAATTAGGAGAACTCCCCTATGGTTACGACCATAAATATATTTATTCAAGAGCAGGTTACAATCTCAAGATTACAGATATGCAGGCAGCATTAGGCCTTGCTCAATTGAAAAAGCTTCCACAATTTATTCAAACTAGAAAACACAACTATAAAAGACTCTACGATGGATTAGGTAACCTAACTGATAAAATAATATTGCCCGAACCCACTAAAGGCAGCGACCCCTCTTGGTTTGGTTTTTTAATTACATTAAAAGATAATGCAGGAATTACCAGGAATGAGCTGATTGCCCGATTAAGCGAAAAGAAAATCGCAACAAGATTATTGTTTGCCGGAGATATCAGGAAACAACCTTATTTTAAAAAATATCCTTATCGCGTGAGTGGGGAGCTTTCCAATTCTGATATTGTATTGCATAATACATTTTGGATTGGTGTTACTCCTATGATTGACGATGAAATGATTGATTATATGGTTAATCAATTAGTTTCAATCTTATAAAAATAAAAATTGAAAATAAAAACAATTTTACTAACCGGTGCCAATGGATTTATTGGCTCTCATGTAGCAGAGCACTTGATTAATAATGGCTTTCAAATAATTGCACTTGTAAGGGCCGAATCAGACCTTTCACTTTGTCGCGATTTTATTAAAGACTTAGTATTGTTAGATTTCAATAGTCAGGACCTACAAAAATCTATCAGTGAATATAAACCAACTTGCCTGATTCATGCTGCCTGGGAAGGTGTTTCAACAGTTCAAAGAAATGACTGGAATATTCAAGTCAAAAATGTCACACTCACAACTAAGCTATTGACACTTGCAAATACATCAGGAGTAAAAAAAATAATTGCCTTTGGATCCCAGGCCGAATATGGCAATTTTAATGGTCGTATTAACGAAGATTATGCCCCTAGGCCAAACTCGGCTTATGGAGCTGCTAAAATTGCTACACTTGATATGCTAAAATCATTTTGTCAAGTTAATTTAATTAAATTTTACTGGCTTAGACTCTTTTCATTTTATGGAATCCGGGAAAAGGAAGACTGGTTAATTCCTTCCGTTATTAAAAATGCCTGCAATAATATCAAAATGGATCTTACAGGGTGTGAACAACGCTACGACTATATTTATATAAAAGATTTTTGCTGTGCATTACAAAAATCGATTGAGTCTGAAAGCGAATCAGGAGTATTCAATCTTGGATCTAACACTTCAGTTAAAATCAAAGATCTTATAGAAAATATTCGTGTGAGGATTAACCCCGATGTTCAATTTAATTATGGCGCTTTACCTTATCGACCTGATCAGAATATGCACATAGAGGGCGATTCAGGTAAATACTATAAACAATTTAATTTTAAATTAGATTCAGACCTTGATCTTAACCTTAGTGAAATAATACCCTACTATATCAATAATTATAAAAAGTAAACACCTTCCATTAACAAGTATAAAAATAGCAAATTGAAAGTATCTGATTATATAGCTTATTTTCTGTACAAACAGGATGTTGACCATGTCTTTGAATTATCAGGAGGTATGATCACACATTTATTAGATTCATTATATGAATTTAAAAAAATAAAAATTGTTACAATGCATCACGAGCAAAGTGCTGCCTTTGCAGTTGACGGTTACGGCCGGACAAAAAAAATTCCAAGTGTAGCCATGGCAACAAGCGGCCCTGGAGCCACTAACCTTCTTACAGGCATTGCTAGTTGTTATTTTGATTCTACTCCGGCTATTTTTATTACAGGGCAAGTAAATGTTCATGAACAAAAAGGGAACAGAAACATCAGGCAACTAGGTTTCCAGGAAACCGATATCGTTTCCATGTCTGCTCCTGTAACTAAAAAAAGTTTTAAGGTAAATAATGCTGCAGAAATTCCGGGTATATTTCACGAAGCATTTCAATTAGCAATCAGTGGCAGGCCAGGGCCAGTTCTCATTGATATACCAATGAATGTTCAGCGTGAAGATATTCCGTTAAAATATGATGATATTAATAAAGTAGAAAAAATTGTATCAGACAATTCCGTTTCAGTAGATATCCTTGAACAACTTTATAAGGATATAAAATCATCAAAACAACCATTATTGTTGGCAGGCAGAGGAGTAAGTTTACTTGCAACTAAATCACTCTTTCTCAATTTTGCCGAACTTGTTAAAATTCCTGTAGTGACATCTTTGCTTGGATTAGATGCTATTCCATTTAACCATCCATTACGTGCAGGTTTTATCGGCAGCTATGGCAACAGGTGGGCTAATATGGTGATTGGTGAAGCAGATCTGCTTATTGTAGTAGGAAGCAGGCTTGACATCAGGCAAACCGGTTCTGATGTTACGTTTTTCGGGGACCGTAAAATATATCACATCGACATCGAAAGTTCGGAAATAAATAATCGCGTAATGAATTGTATTCCCGTAATTGCAGACCTTGAAGTGTTTTTTCAAAAAGCGCTGAACGAATTCAGCAAGTTGACTTTTAATCAAAATGATAACTGGTTAACATCAATCGAGCAATTAAAAACCAAATGGCCGGACACTGAAGAAATAAAAGATACAAAAGGTATTAATCCCAATAAATTTCTTCATCAGTTATCTGCGCATTCTCAGTATGCTAATTCTTACATTCTAGATGTTGGAAGTCATCAAATGTGGGCTGCTCAATCTCTTGAAATTGGACTGAATCAAAGTTTTATTACATCCGGGGGAATGGGTGCAATGGGTTTTGCACTACCAGCTGCAATCGGAAGTTCCATCGCAGCAAACGCGCCGGTTATAATGATTAGTGGCGATGGAGGAATGCAGTTGAATATCCAGGAACTGCAAACAATTAAAAGAAATAATTTGCCAATAAAAATGGTTGTTCTAAATAATCAATCTTTAGGCATGATCAGGCAGTTTCAAGACAGCTATTTTGATGGAAAACACCAATCAACAGTTTGGGGTTACAGTGCACCAGACTTTGAAAAAATTGCAAATGCCTACGGTATAAATGCTGCAACAATAAAAATGGAAGAAGATATTTCTGAAGGTATTAAAAAGCTTTGGCAAAAACCGAATGAACCATTTCTTCTTCAGGTTATGATTGATCCAAAAGCAAATGTTTATCCAAAGATTGCCTTCGGAAAACCAATCACAGAGATGGAACCTTTTTCAAAACCTTTTGACATGGAAGGGACATAAATAATTAGTGAACATATCATTTATATGAGCAAAAATGAAACGATTCTAACGATCGCTATTCCAACTTGGAATAGGGCACAACTTCTTGAAGAATTAATTATTCAATTAACAAAGCAAATTACTGATTATGCCCTTGAGAGTAAAATTGAATTATTAATCTCGAATAATGGTTCTGTTGATGAAACTGAAACAATTTGCCTTAGATATTCTTCACTTTTCCCTTTTATGACTTATCATAACAATGGTGAAAATATTGGTGCCCGTAATAATGTTTTAAAATCCATGGAGTTAGCCAATGGAAAATATATAATATTTATTGGCGATGATGATCGATTAAGATTGGATTGCCTTTCAACATTAATAAACTTTCTTCAGGAAAACTTTTCCGTTGGTATATTCATTGATAGCAGCCGCGATAAACTTAATTCAATAAAAAATGAATTTATTTCCCTTCAACAATTACTTAATAATTACTATTGGTACATGGGCAATGCGGGATTATTTATTGTCAAGTCGTCATACGTAAATAATGTTTTGCAATCCCATCCATACGAGTATTTCAATATTTGCTGGCCACAAACACAGTTAATGATATTAGGTGCTCATATGCATCCGGAAGATAAAATTCTTGCAAAAGATTTAAATCTAGTAGGGAGTGATATTCATCAGGATGTTATGATATATTCATCCTTCTACCTTTGGAATGCAGGCTATTTCGCTCTGTTGCAGGCTGCATTAGAAATTAGAGATGAAATAGGAAATACGCTTTATTCAGCTGCAAGAAAGCACTTGAAAAGTAATATTAAACAATGGGTGATCAATATTGCACAATGTGGAATTTATATAGATGAAAGAAGTATTCGACTGAAAACTGTAAAATCAATTCTAAATGCTTTTCATTATTTTTCCTTGAAAGAAAAAACAGCATTTCTTATACTATGTTGCTCTTTACTATTTCCAGTATTTATTTCAAGGTTCTTCGTCGATATACTAATATTTCTTATTTCAGGTAAAAAGGGATTAACAAAAAAACACAACTTTGTAAAACTTGAACTCGAAAAGAAAAAGTTGAAAAGCAAAAGCATTATTGTCAGGGAATTTTACTTTGAAAATAAGAAATAATTGACAAAAATAGCTGGTAAAACATCTAAATATCCATAGTGGTAAAGCTTTTTTGGAAAGAAAATTGTTAGTGATTTCAATTTCCTTTTTTCGTTTATGAATAAGATCAGTTAATATATTTCACTGCTTATTCATTTCTTGAGCATTTCTTTAAAACCCACAAGGTATTTACTAGATCAATTTATATATAATTACCGGAAGTATATGAATAAATCGAGCATAGCCTTCTAAAATATATTTAAATTTTCCCGGGTTTACGTCTACCAAGTATTCCAAAGCCATACCAAGTTTCCCAATTTGTAAATAATACTTGACTGTAACCATTTTTCAGATACCAGCTTCTTACTTCCAATGGTTCATGATAGTGTCTCCACCTAGGGGTAATTGAATCATAAATGTCCAGTTTAACATCCAGGAAGTCATCATGATAACCCAAAAGCTTGCGAATATTAAATAACAGAAAAGTGGTCACTGATACCGCCATTTTTTGAATGTTCCCGGGCAACCGGCATACTATCATTCGGGCAATATCAAAGCATCTTCTTTTAAATCGCCAGCCTAGATTTCCCTGCCTGCTATACAACCACAAATATAACGAACCATTCATTTTGCTGAGTTTACTTACACTTAAGAAAGTAGTATAAGTGGATGGTGTATGATGTATCACACCATTGGAAATAATCATATCAAAGGTCTCTTCGGCAAATGGCGGTTTTTGCAAATCTCCCTGTACAAAGAGAAGGTTTTTTGATGTTCTACGTTTTTCGGCATTAAAAATACTTTCTGAAAAATCTAATCCAACTATTGAAGCACAATGTCCGGAAACATTTTCTGTATGTGTGCCATTGCCGCAACCAGCATCAAGAATCAATTTGCTTTTTACTTCCTCCTCTGTAACCTGATTTTCAAATAAGAACTTAACATAACGATCTTCCACTGTCATATGCCATGTTTTGCCCATACTTTCATTCTCAAAAAAATCCCATTCATGGCTAAAGCTCCAATCTTTACTTTGATGAGCAACAACTATTTTTATTCCAGGATACAATTCTTTCTGTTTACCTACCTCCCTTTCATATTGCTGATAGAAAGCTGAGGGAATGCCTGATTCAAGCATAATAGGAACTCCTGCAGAAATACAATAAATGTTTTGTAAGGAAGTATCAATTAGCAACCCATCAATAATATTATCTTCTTTTTCAGTAAAAACAACTAGATTTAAATTATTCCCGGTTAATGGATCTCTGAGAATATTTACAAATTTTTTCTCCATTGTTAATTCAACTTTAAATTTTAAGAATGGCAAATATACTAATAAATCATAAATTGAAACTTTATCTGCCTAAAGAGAAAAGAGTTAAAATGACACTATGCAAAGTTGGTAAGTACAATGCTAATTATATAACATGAATAATTAAATTTACTTCATCCAGTTTGATAATTACACAAAATTTTTAATCCAGTAATTCAGAACAGCAACTCGCCATGTAAGTGCAGTGTTCTTATTGTTCACTTTGTTTTTATAGTCGGAGATTAAATGATTAATCTTTTTAGTATCAAGAAAGTCAAGTGAATTAAAATCATCTTTCATTAAGTGCATTAAAGGACCACGTAACCATTTGTTCTCACCAGGTGTAACAAAACCCTTTTTATCCTTCCTGTTTTTAACAGCTTCCGGCAGTATCCCACCCAAAGAATTACGCAAAATATCTTTGGTAACAATGCCATTCACTTTATCTTCAGTCGCTAAAGAAAAGGCAAACTCAACAAGACGGTGATCCAGGAAAGGCACTCTTGATTCAATGGAATAAGCCATGCTGTTCCTGTCTTCATAATGTAGCAAGGAAGGCAGACTGGTAGAAAATAAAAGTTGATAGAGAAAATTATCTGTGCGGTTACCGTCAACAGTTGACATATTAAATGGTACCGGTGAAGAAGGAATCTTGCTGAGAAATGGATAATATTTCTTGTACTCCAAGCCATAAAGGCTCTGCTCATTCATCAAAGTGCTTAGTACACTTTTACCAAGATGAGGAAGAAAGGCATTTCCCGTTTGTTTACAAATATCAGCAGTTGTACTGATCGCTTTATATATTTTTCCTCCTCTTAAATAATCAGCAATTATACGGTAAAAAGTATGCATATACCCACCAAGGTATTCATCACTTCCCTGTCCGTCCAATACTACCTTTATTTTGTGATCACCAATCAGTTTCATTAAAAAATATTGCGACATAAAAGAAGATCCGGTACTCGGTACATCTGCATGATACAATGCATGATGAAAATGCTCGTTAATTTCCGCCTCTGAAGGTGAATAATAATAAGGTTCAATGGCCGGATATTTATTGATTACCTCCTTTATAAAGGGTCTTTCATCGACATCACCCTTACCTTCATAATAAATACTGAATGATTTATATTTAATACCGGGATTAAGCTCCTGCACCATACTTACAATAGCAGAACTATCGAGTCCCCCGCTAAGGCAACTCCCAACAGTTACGTCACTTCTGAGGTGCAAATTGATACTGTCCTTAAAGAGGTCGAAAAATTGATTCGTTTTTTCTTCTTTAGATAAATAGCTGTACTTTCCGGTAACCACATCCCAATAACGTTCAATTGTAATACTGCCATCTTTGATAGTAAGATTATGCGCTGCCGGCAAAGCTTTTATTTTCTCAAAATACGTTTCGTCATGATAACAAACCCAACCCATCTGCAATCCCCTGCTCACTTGCTCAAGATTTAAATCATTGCTGAAAAGCGGAGACAATTTCAATGGTTTATACTCGCTTCCAAAATAGAAACGAGGCCCATTAACTATATAGTAAAAAGGCTTAATTCCAAAACGATCACGCGAAGCAAAAAGTGTTTTTTTCTTTTTATCCCATATTACGAATGCCCACATTCCTACAAACTGGTTTACGCAGTCACTGCCCCATTTAACATAGGCAGCAAGAATAACTTCTGTATCAGATTGGGAGATAAATGTAATGCCTTCTTTTACCAATCGGGCCTTAATTTCAAGATAATTGTAAATCTCACCGTTAAAAACAATCACAAGGTCGCCAAAGTGCATAGGTTGATTAGCCGCTTCACTTAAATCGATTATGCTTAATCTGTTATGTCCAAGCCATGTTGAATCATCGTTGTAAGTCCCTCTGGCATCGGGGCCACGATAGACAATAGACTCGAGCATGGCATGAACCAAATCTAGTCCCTTATCAGCCGAAAGCTGCGGATCAATAAACCCGGCTATTCCGCACATCTGAAAGATTGTTGAGTGAACAAGAAATTTTTTTATTTATGACTGCAAATATCGAATATTGCAGTCTAATATACAATCAAACATTTATGCAGTCAAAAAACAGAGTCTTAATACTCGCTCCTCATACTGATGATGGCGAATTAGGTTGTGGCGGTAGTATTGCTAGACTTGTAAGCGAAGGCAAGGAAGTTTATTACGTGGCATTCTCTATCTGCACAAGATCGCTTCCGCCTGAATTACCTCCCGACACTTTAGCCAAAGAAGTAATGAAAGCAACTGCTATTTTGGGTATTCCTCGTGAAAGAGTTATTTTATTCGACTTCGACGTAAGAAGATTTAAAGAATTCAGACAGGATATCCTTGAAGAAATGATCAAAATAAAAGCCAAGGTGGAACCAGATATTGTTTTTATTCCCAGTCCTACTGACATTCATCAAGATCATCAAGTTATTTCAGAAGAAGGTTTGCGCGCCTATAAAAACACGTCGTTGTTAGGATATGAATTGCCTTGGAACAATGTTTCTTTCAATACCAGGTGCTTTATTAAGCTAAATGAAAAACATATCCGTACGAAGTTGAAAGCTTTAACAGCTTATAAATCGCAGGCACATCGTCAGTACCTGAATGAAGAATTTATCAGGGGCCTTGCGGCTACGCGAGGAGTACAGATCAATTCCAAATATGCAGAAGCATTTGAAATGATTCGTTGGGTTATTTAAATATTACAACTATGTCAGGATTTAAAATAAAAGCTTTAATTAATATTTTCTCTGATTGCCGTTTTATTGGCGATGAAAATTTGCAGATAAAGAAACTTGCCAGTTTAACCGAATGTGCTGCTAAAGAAATTCCAGAAGCTGTAGCATGGATCAGTGATAAGAATTTAGATACAGCTTCTTCAAACATTAAGCCTGGTCTATTAATTCTGAGCGAAATTGGATTTGAAAAACTGAAGCATCTTCAATGCAGCTTTTTAATTTCTCCCAATCCACGTGCTACATTTGTAAAAATGGTTAGCCTCTTTTTTAAAGTGAAACGAGAACCCGGTATAGAACCAACAGCCATAATCCATTCTTCTGTAAAAACAGGTACTAATTGTTACATCGGACATCATGTAATAATTGAAGAAAACTGCACATTGGGTAATGATGTAGAAATTTTGCATAATACTGTTTTGCTTTCAGGTACTATCGTAGGCAACAAAGTACGCATTGGTTGTAATTGCACAATCGGAAATTATGGTTTTGGATACGAGAAAGATGAGGAAGGCGACTATCTATTACTGGAGCATATGGGAAATGTTGTCATCCATGATGAAGTAGAAATTCATAACAATACATGCATTGACAAAGGCGTAATGGGAAGTACTGTAATTGGTGAAAATGTTAAAATTGATAACCTGGTGCATGTTGCACATGGCGTTATTATTGAGCGCAACTCACTTATTATTGCCAATGCAATGCTTGGAGGCAGTTGTGTAATTGGTGAAAATAGCTGGATAGCTCCTTCTAGCTCTGTAAAAAACAAGTTAAAGATTGCTGCAGATACATTAACAGGTATTGGCGCTGTTGTTTTAAAAGAATTTCCCGAAAAACAAGTCTTAATAGGCAACCCTGCAAGTACGATGGAGGAATATAAAGCCTGGTCTGCAGTTAAAAAGAAACTAATGAAAGATCAATAATATTTACTTCCGTTAAAAAGTCATAATCACTTTAATTAATTTACCTTAAAATTTCTATAAATTTCTTCGCAAATAAATTCTGCTGCTTTTCCATCTCCGAAAATATTCGGAAAATGCAATTCGACTCCGGAATTAAATAAATTAAATGCAGCTTTAATTTTTGCTTCATCTGCGCCGGTTAAAATAGCAGAACCGCTCTCCACAAGTTCAACCCAAGGGGTTTCATCCAGAAGAATAATACAGGGACGCTGAAAATAAAAAGCTTCCTTTTGTACACCCCCTGAATCGGTGATCACCATAGCTGAATTCTTTTCAAGCATAATGACTTCCAGAAATGAAACAGCAGGAATTATTTTAATAAATTCATTGTTCCGTATACTATCAAAAAAAACAGGGTCAATGTTCTTTTTTATCGCATGCAAGGTACGCGGATGCAACGGAAGGATAAAAAATGATTTATCAGTGTTGGCAAGATCATTGATTGTTTCAAGAATTGTTCTAAGTGTTTCCGGATTATCAACATTACTTGGACGATGCAAAGTAACCAGCGTAAACTTCTTTCCTATTATCCCAAGTTGATCCAATATAGTTGTACTATGCGCTGCTTCATTAGCAAAAAACAAACTGTTGTCATACATAATATCACCACAATGAAAAACCCCGGGGTTATCAAATGTGTAAGGAGGTTTGTTATTCAAATTAAATCCTTCTTTAACCATATTTGCCAAGCCTGCAGGCGTCGGTATAAATATTAATGCAGAAAGATGATCGCAAATAAGCCGATTTACTTCTTCAGGAAATTTTTTATTGAATGATCTTACTCCGCCTTCAACATGAATAATAGGAATATGAATCTTTGCAGCAGCAACGGCAGCTGCCAATGTTGAATTAGTATCGCCATAAAGTAAGAGACAATCCGGGTTTTCTCTAAGCAATATTTCTTCAACTTTCACCATCATCAATGCTGTTTGTTGAGCATGTGATCCTGACCCTGCCTCAAGGTTGTAATCCTCTTCAGGTACATTTAGCTCCTCAAAAAAAACACGCGACATATTCGCATCATAATGTTGTCCTGTATGAACAATAATTTCTTTTAACTTATCTTGATATTTAGCTTTAATTGTACGACTAATGGCAGCAGCTTTAATTATTTGCGGTCTTGCTCCAATTACTGTTAATATTTTTATCATTTTGTTATTTCATTAAAAATAGCTGCTAGTTTTTCAGTCAATTTCCTGCGAGAAAAAATATCAATGGAGCTTCCATTTACAATAAGTTTATGCTCTTCAAATAATTGAAAATAATGTAACAATTGCTTTTTCAAACCTGAAAAATCTTCGAAATCAAAAGTAAGTCCTGCACCGCATTCAGCTATTACAGCTGCAGCATCACCATCAAGAGGCCCAATACATAAAATTGGCCGGCGAGCTGCCAAGTATTCAAAAAGCTTACCCGTAAGCACCCACTTTGCCCCTTCAAAATTATCAATTGGTAATAATAATAGTTGCGTACTTTTTAATTCAGATATTACATCTCCATGAGCTAAATAAGGAATGTGCTCAAAATAAATTTTTAAATTATTCTCATTTATTGACTGTAATACGCTCGAATCAACTTTACCAATCAATCGAATTTTTAGATTTCGACTGAAAGATTTATTTTCAGTAACTAATTCTGATAAAGCTTTCCATAATATTGTTGGGTTTCTACGTTGAAGAAACGAACCGATATGGGAGATTGTAAATTCTTTGGAAAGCATCACTTCCGGCCCCGTAAAATCATCTTCATCAAAACCGTTAGTTACAACAAATGTACTGCTTGCTCTTTTCTCATCAAATTCTTTTTTCATCATATTGCCAACTGAAACAACAGCATCGGCTTCAGTAAGCACTTCTTTCTCAAGTTGAAAATGTTTCTTTAATGCATATGAAGACAGATTTAAATCAGCGAAATAGTCCATTGTTGTCCATGGATCACGAAAATCAGCTACCCATTTAATGTTTGTAATTCTCTTTAATTTTAATGCAATCAAATGATCTGTATGCGGAGGTCCTGTTGACACCATAAGATCAAAACTATTCTCCTTAAGGTATTTTGATAAAAATTTTACAGAAGGTTTTATCCATAAAAATCTTGCATCGGGTATAAAAACATTTCCCCTAAACCATAAAGCAAGTTTTTCCAATATTGAAAGTTGCCTGTCGGTACCGATCACATCTCTGCCAATTTTCGAATCAGTCTTTTTTCCTGTAAGTTTCTTATATATATAGTAGGGTTCAAGAATCGATTGCTTAATTACTTTTACTCCAATTGGAATATCTTTTTCCAGACTTTGATCAAGCACCGGAAATTCCCCATTCCTTACTGTGTATATTACAGGCTCCCATCCAAAATTACGAAGATATTTCACAAACTTAACCCATCGCTGTACCCCATTCCCACCACTTGGTGGCCAATAATAAGAAATGATTAGCACCCGTTTATTCACTGCTTATAGATTTTTTTTAACTACTTATTGAAGAAAAGCGAATTGACGTATCCTGCAACTCAACAAATCAATTGCTAAAGTCCTGAAATGTTCTCTAGACCTTTTTCTTTTCACGCACAGAAAGGAAAATTGTTAAGGCACCCAATAGTAATAATAACGAAGATGAAGCAAGTGCAATTGGTTCACCAATCTTAAACACATCAGGCTCAAATTTAAACATGATTTCATGTGTTCCTGAAGGAACCCTCATGGCGCGTAATACATAATCCACCCGTAGATGAGGCGAAAGTTTACCATCTATGTATGCATTCCATCCTGCAGGATAATATATATCTGAGAAAACAGCTAATTGATCTGATTCACAAACAGAGCGATAATTTAATTGATCAGGCGCATAAGCAGTTAATTTGATTGTTGCCATTGAATCTGCGACAATATTTAAACCTTCCACTTGCCCTTGAAAGCGTTTATCAAGTATAGCTGTTGAAAGTGGGTTAAGATTAGTTAATGCATCCATCTCTGAATCAGCATTTTCAACTACCTTGTAATCCTTAACAAACCAGGAATTACCCATTGCCCCGGGATTTGGAACAGCAAATGGTTGACCGTCTTTTGATTGTTGAATAACATATTTCATATTCAACATGTCGAGTACCTTCATATTTCCCTTGCTGATCTGTCTCTCTATTACCTCTTGGTATCGCTTTAGCTTAGCACCATGATAACCACCTATCGATTTATGAAAATTAGAGGTGGAAGCATCATTAAATGTACTCACGGTTGTGTTCATCACTCTATAATAACCAGTATCTGATAAAATTTGCAGATCAGCAGGAGAAGGTTCAAACGGCACTTCGGCCTTTCCCTTAGAAACAAAGTCTTCGTCTTTCAAGTAACGTTTATTCACACTCCAACCATCAACAAGAAAGGCTGCTGCGAGCGCTAAGCAGAAGACGTGTGGCTTTAATTTCCCTTTTATAAAAAACCAAAGCAATGCAAATGCAATAACAATAAAGAACAACGAACGAAAAGAATCCATGCGAAGCATAGAAGCACGGTCATCGCGAAGGGCATCTATTAGCCAGTCATATTGCTTAAAGTTCTCATCTGCCTGAGAAGAAAAATCTCCTGCAATTCCCGGCACTAGCATAAACAATGCGCAAAGCCCGCCTGCTATATAAAAGGAATTCAAAATTTGCTTTTTATATATAAGTGGATTTTTTTCATCAAGGATTTTTTTTACTGCCAGCATTGCCAATAAAGGAATGGTTAATGATGCCAAGCTCAACATCATTGAAACCGTTCTGAATTTATTGTAGCCCGGGAAGTAATTAAAAAACAATTCTGAAAGCAAATCAAAATTCTTTCCCCAGGCAAGCATAAGTGAAAGCAAAGTTGCACCCAACAACCACCATTTATATTTATCATCCACAATAAACAATCCTAAAATGAAAAGGAAAATAACGATGGCTCCGGCATAAGTTGGACCAGATGTTGATGGCATGTCTCCCCAATAGGTAGGTGCGTTCTTGACAAACTGATTGGCCTGTTGTCCTCCTGCCCCATTGCTTTCCATGGCCTTAAAGGTTGCTGAATTCTTTCCTAATTCCGTTGCGTTTGCCCCACCGTTGAAATTGGGTATCAATAATGTCATGCTTTCCTTTACTCCATAGCTCCAACTCATCGCATAATCCTTATCAAGCCCGGAACTTTCCTTTTTTTCATTCAGTTCACTTTGTCCCCTTGTAGAATATTTACCGTACTCATAAGTAGCCCAGATTGTGGTAATGTTTGGCAATATAGCCAGTGCGCTGGCAAACAAAAGCACAACGGCAGATTTTATATAGGATGCTATTTTCTTTTCTTTTATTGCAAAGACCAATTCACTGATCATTAAAACCAATATTCCTATCATGAGATAATAGGTAATTTGCACGTGATTCGCATAAATCTCCAATGCCAAAGCAATAGCCGTTAGTATTCCCCCTTTAAGTAAGTTTCCTCTGAGTGTCATCAGTACGCCTGTTAATACAAAAGGCATCAAAGCAATTGCATGCACCTTGGAATTATGACCGGCAACGATGATGATAAAATTATAGGAGCAAAAGGCAAAGGCCATGCTTCCGGCTATGGCCGCCCGCCAATCGAAACGAAGTGTTATCAACAAAAGATAAAATCCAAGAAACAGCAAGAAAACAGCATTGGCCGGTGTTGGCAAACCCAATGAAATGATACTGTTCAAGTATGGCATAAGGTTACTGGGTGAAACCAAACTAATTTGATAAGCAGGCATTCCAGAAAACATAGAATTAGTCCAAAGTGGACGATGTCCTGTCTTGGTATTCCAATCAAATATTTCCTTTGATGCTCCCTGCCACATTTGAATATCATGCTGACTTAGGATCTTTCCTTCAAAAAACTCAGGACGGAAATATAAAATGGTAATCAAAAAGAATATTCCAATCGCAATAAGGTGTGGGATCGATTTCTTAAATAAAGTATTCTGCATATATTATTTTTTTGTAGAAATTTTTAATATCAAAAAGTATATAAGATAAAACTCAAAGGTAAAAAGTATTCAGTAAAACGATATGTTGGAAGCAAAAGCTTATTTTTTTTCAACAGTTTATTGCTATAACCCTTCATTGTTATTTTACTTCTTCGTAATCGACATATTGCTCATTCCTGTCATCGTTTCCTTTTGATTTACTTGGTGGATCGGCATCAATTGTAACGGTTCCTTCAGGTTTGATAGTATTGTTTTGGCGAAAGCCGGGTTGATTTTGCATTTGATTAAATAGCTTTTTTGAAATAGCATTCACAATGAAAAAAAATAAATATCTCCTTACAAAGGAAAAAAGAATGATGATGGCGAGCAGGACAAGTATGATATCAGACATATATCAACGAATAACGAATTTATGCGTATTTACGAATTGAGTTATTATATATATCAAATAAACCAAATACAATGCTTTTCCATTTATTTTAAGAAGAACCATTATCTGCTCAAATATAAATTCCGCTCTCCATAAACTTCTTGAAAGAAATCATCTTCAAGGTCATCAATGAAGTATATGGCCTCACCTGTTGATTTCATTTCCGGACCAAGCTCTTTATTCACATCACGGAATTTATCAAAAGAGAAAACTGGAATTTTAATTGCATAACCAATTTTCCGTGGATTGAATTGAATGTCCTTTACTTTCTTCGCCCCCAACATCACTTTGGTGGCATAATTAATATAAGGTTCATCATATGCTTTTGCTATAAAAGGAACCGTTCGTGACGCGCGTGGATTAGCTTCAATGACATACACTACTTCGTCCTTGATAGCAAATTGAATATTGATCAACCCTTTTACTTGCATAGCCAGTGCAATACGTTTGGTGTAGGTATCAATTTGCTGCATTACATTTGGACTAAGATCAAATGGAGGTAGCACGGCATTGCTATCGCCACTGTGTATACCGGCAGGCTCAATGTGCTCCATAATACCGATGATATAAACATCTACTCCGTCACAAATTGCATCTGCTTCCGCTTCTATAGCATGTTCTAAAAAATGATCAAGCAATACTTTATTGCCCGGAATATCTTTCATAATATTTACCACATGTTTTTCCAATTCCGTTTCATTGATTACAATCTTCATGCTTTGTCCGCCTAATACATAGGACGGTCTAACCTATAATGTAAATCCTAATCTACGTGATAAAACAACATCATGATCTGCATCTTCAATTAATCCGAATTCAGGATAAGGTATTTTTATATCCTTCAATAAAGATGAAAA
>JANOXC010000110.1:0-2370 GCA_031418215.1 Bacteroidota bacterium | reverse complement strand
CTTTTTCTTATTTTTGAATGCATACTAATGAATAGCTTGCTAATATACTTCAATGATCAAATCAACATCGCTTGCTTTGCTGCCGGAAGAGGCGGCCAACAGGCAAACAATTACACTTTATTTAGCTAAGCAACTAGGAATATCAGTTCAAGACATTTCTGCTTTTCATATCAGGAAACGGTCAATTGATGCACGCTCCCGTCAGGTAAAGGTAAGATTGGAGTGTGATGTATATATAGGTGAACAGTTACCTCTAAACTTAACCCATGAAAGAAAATTTAAAAATATCGGCAACGCCAAACCAGTTCACATCGTTGGATGTGGACCTGCAGGTTTGTTTGCGGCACTGCAATTGATTGAAGCCGGATTTAAACCAATTATTATTGAACGCGGTAAAGATGTTAAGAGTCGTAGAAGAGACCTTGCAGCAATAAACAAACAAGGTATAGTCAACCCTGATTCAAATTACTGCTTTGGTGAAGGCGGTGCAGGAACCTATAGTGACGGCAAACTTTATACCCGCTCCGGAAAACGCGAGAACATAGATCGCATCTTGCAAACATTTGTACAATTTGGAGCTCATTCTGATATTTTAGTTGATGCACATCCCCACATTGGTACTAATAAACTACCGGGAATTATTTCTGCGATCAGGGAGCAAATTATCCAATGCGGTGGTGAAATACATTTTGAAACAAGACTAACAGGAATAAAGAACGATTCAAGCGGAGTTAATGGTATATATATTACTTCAACAAAGGAAATTAGTGAAGCAGTCTTTATTAGTTGTCAATCATTAATATTAGCAACAGGACATTCCGCACGCGATGTTTTTGAATTATTAGTTAAAGAAAATATATTGATTGAAGCAAAATCATTTGCCTTAGGCTTGCGGATTGAACACCCGCAAAGTTTAATTGATAAGATTCAATATCACAGTGAACAAAGAAGTGAATTTCTTCCTCCTTCCGCTTATAGTCTGGTGCATCAATCGGGCGATAAAGGTGTATATAGTTTTTGTATGTGTCCCGGTGGTATTATTGCTCCGGCAGCCACAGCACCAGGAGAAATCGTTGTAAATGGATGGTCGCCATCTAAACGTAATAATCCGTTTGCAAATTCTGGAATTGTGGTTAGTGTTGATGAAAGTGATTTTCAACCTTACATAAAGTCAGGACCTTTATCAGCTTTACATTACCAATCTGCAATTGAGCAATTGGCATTTCAAAAAGGAAAAGGCAATTTACAAGCTCCTGCTCAGCGGATGATTGACTTTGTAAACAAGAAATCATCAACGAACCTGCCACCTGCCTCTTATATTCCCGGATTGCAATCTGTGCAATTAGATGAAGTATTACCGGCTGCTGTCACCATCGCATTGCGAGAAGGATTAGTTGCTTTTGGAAAGAAGATGAAAGGATATTATACCAATGATGCTGTTTTAGTTGGTGTTGAATCACGTACATCTTCACCTGTTAGAATTCCACGCGATAAAGAAACGCTGATGCATTCAGAAGTTAACGGTTTATTTCCCTGTGCCGAAGGTGCCGGTTATGCAGGTGGAATTGTTTCAGCGGCGATTGATGGTGAGCGTGTGGCTGATTCAATTGTAAGATATAGAAACAATCAATAACTGAAATTTTTCAACTTAATCCATAGCATTGAAAAGAACGGTCTGCGGGACGCCAACTATGAACAAGATAACAAACAAACCATCGTCATTGCGAGCGAGGAACGAGAGAAGCAATCTCATGAATAGAATGTTTCCTCTGCAAGTGGAAAGATTGCTTCACTACTGGTTGTTTTTCGTCTGAGAATAATGGTTCAAGTAGCTCGCAATGACGATTATTTGAAAAGATTGCTTCGCTACGGCATAATTTTTCGATTTAAATTAATTGTTCAAGTTGTTCGCCATGACGATTTTTGAAACAATTACAAATTCTACTCTACTTCAAAACCGACATTCCTAAGTTGATCCCAAAATCCAGGATATGATTTATTTATTACCTCATGATTTTCAATAAAAAACTTTCCATAGTTTAATGATAAAGGGGCCAAACTCATTGCCATTCGATGATCATTAAAAACAGGCAATATGCCTACTTTGTTATTCAGTGGAGGGCTCCTTAATAATGAAAATGAATTACCTGTTTCAATCAAATCACATCCAAAGTTAACTAACAAGGATTTCAAAGCTGCCACTCTATCTGTTTCCTTTATTTTCAATGTTTGAATTCCATCAAATTTTCCATGAATTCCTTTTGCTGCACATAGAAAAGCCATGGTTTGAACCAGGTCGGGATGATTGATAAAGTCAAATTCAAAATGATTTGGCGTTGCTGCTTTATCACTTTTTATGATTCTTAAACC